>JAEUUR010000324.1 GCA_016787465.1 Saprospiraceae bacterium
CCGCAGGCCACCACGCCTGAGTCCGCAGATGCTTGAAATGTTACAACGGTTTTGCCCATTTTTTAACCGCTTGTCACCCGGAGAAAAAATTGTTTTTGAAGGCCGGGTTGCATTGTTCCGGATGGGCACCGATTGGACGCCGCTGAGCTGGCCTGATGACGCCCCCTTACCCCCTGACGTTGAACTGGCGCTTGCGTCTCAGGCCGTTTCCCTCACCTTCAACAAGTATACGTTTTTGTTCAAACGGTTTGAAAAAGTAATCGTTTACCCTAAACAATTCCCCACTCCGGAACATCCTTATTTGCATTCCTCGGAATTGTATGAACCAGATGGATGTTTAATTTTTTCCGCAGAAAACCTCATGCATGGTTTTTTCAGCGCTGGGAAAGTGTACCATGTCGGATTGCACGAATATGCCAAAGCGTATTTGCTGGAGTATCCAAATGAAAGTTGGCCCACATGGGATGCTGAAACGGTTTGGGAAACCCTGGAAAAAATCAGCAACTTATCCCGTGAACATATAGAAACCACGGTCGGACTGGCAGGCCTCGAACCATTGCCGATAATGATCCACCATTTTTTTATATATCGTGAGTCGTTTAAAACGCATGCACCCGAGTGGTTCGAAACTTTGCGTTTTGTATTCGATTGATCGTTTATTCATGCAAATCAAATCCACCGGCATTGTTTTCCGTGCGGTGAAATATGGCGAAACAAGTGTGATTGCTGATATTTTCACCGAAGAAAAAGGGCTTCACACCTTTATCGGAGGCGGTGTGCGCACGGCAAAGGCGAAAATGCCTTTTAGCCTTTTTCAGCCCATGATGGTGGTGGAATTGGTGGCTTATTTCCGCGACGATCCCGGCGCCATGAACCGCTTGCGTGAATTGCGCGCATCGGAAGTGTGGAAGGCTATACCGTTTGATATCAAACGCGGCGCAATCACCTTGTTTATGGCCGAAATTTGCCGGAAATGCATCCAGGAAACAGAGGAAAACCGTGAGCTGTTCGAATACCTGTTGCGTGTGTTGCGATGGCTGGACGCCACTACGTTACCAATCGTCAACGTGCATCTTCATTTTTTGATTGAGCTTTCCGGGCATCTGGGTTTTCAGCCACAATTTGAGCCGGATGACGCCCAGGGCGAGCGATTTTTTGATTTAAAAGAAGGCATATTCCTGCCTGTTCCACCACCTTCGGCATTGTACCTGCAACCTGATATGACGGCCACTTTGATTGCTTTTTTAGAAACGCCGTTGGAATATTGCCATGAAATTCAGCTTTCCCGCGCCGAACGCAAGGTTTTTTTGGGCAAGTTGTTGCAGTTTTATGAACTCCATGTGCCGGGTTTCAGCGGCATGAATTCTCCTGAAATTTTGGAGTTGGTAATGGGATAAAAAAAGGGGTTAAATCAGCTTCTCGCCAACTTAACCCCTGTTTTTTGTTCGTCAGACTATCTGCGTCCGCCGCCGCCGCCGCCACGACGATCACGGTCGCGTCCGCCGCCACCGCCACGACGATCGCCGCCGCGGTCTCCACCCCGGTCGCCGCCGCCGCCGCGATTGACACGTGCTGCGTTTTCTTCCTCGGTTGGCATTGTGCCGTCAGGTTTAGCTGTGATGGCTCTGCGTGAAAGTTTCATTTTGCCTGAGCGCGGATCGACGTCCAGTATTTGGAACGTTACTTTGTCGCCAACGTTCAACACCTCGCTGATATGGTTGATCCTGCGGTGGTCGAATTCTGAAACGTGCAACAGACCGGTTTTGCCTTTGAATTTGACAAATGCGCCGAAGTCGGTCAGTTCTTCTACTTCACCATCGTAGATGGCGCCCACTTCAGGCATAAATACGATACCCTGAATTTGGTTGTACGCTGCATCGAGCGAAGTTTTGTCTGGGCCGAAGATGGCTACAATGCCGCCTTCCGTATCTTCGTCGATAGAGATGGTAGTGCCGGTTCTGCGTTGCATTTCTTGGATCACTTTGCCGCCTGGGCCGATCACGGCGCCGATGAAGTCGCGTGGGATACGGAATTCCACCATACGCGGTGCGTGAGGTTTGAGGTCTTCACGTGGCGCCTCAATGGCTTTCGACATTTCTTTCAAAATATGCAAGCGACCGTCACGTGCCTGAAGCAACGCTTTGGTCAGCATTTCATAAGGCATCCCGTTGATTTTGATGTCCATCTGGGTGCCTGTTATGCCTTTGGAAGTGCCGGTTACTTTGAAGTCCATATCGCCGAGCGCGTCTTCATCGCCGAGGATGTCGGAAAGGATGGCGATACGGCCTTTATCGTCAGCAATAGCGCCCATCGCGATACCGGCTACCGGCGCAGCAATTTGTACACCGCCATCCATAAGCGCCATAGAGCCTGCGCAAACCGTTGCCATGGATGAGGATCCGTTTGATTCGAGGATGTCGGAAACGATACGAACTGTATAAGCAAACTCGGTTGGCAATACTTTTCGCAAGGAGCGGGCTGCCAGGTTGGCGTGGCCAACTTCACGACGGCCGGGGCCGCGCATCGGTTTTACTTCGCCGGTGCTGTATGGCGGGAAGTTGTAATGGAGGATGAACTTTTCGTCGTATGGGTTGATCGCATTGTCGACGAGCAGTTGATCTTCTTTGGTGCCCAGCGTCATGGAAGTGAGGGCCTGTGTTTCTCCACGTGTGAAGATAGAGGAACCGTGCGCTGCAGGCAGGTAGTCCACTTCGCACCAGATGTTCCGGATTTCAGTGGATTTGCGACCATCGAGGCGAACGCCATCGGAAAGCACGACATCACGAATGATGTGTTTTTTCAGTTTGTCGAAATAGCGTTCGGCGAGCGGCTCCCAGTTTTCTTCTGTTTCTTCGCCGAATTCCTCCGTCAGTTTCGCCATCATAGCGACCTTAATTTCATCAAGTCGTTCTTTGCGGGTTTCTTTATCGGAAGCAGATTTTGCCAGTGCGTAGATATCGTCTTTGATCAGGGTTTCTACGCGTGCCTTCAGGGCTTCATTTTCAGCAATTTCCGGCAAAGAGCGTTTGGTTAATGCTTTAGGGCCAACCAATTCAGCCAGTTTTTCCTGGGCTGCAATCTGAACTTTAATCGCTTCGTGCGCCAGTTTCAAGGCAGCCACCAAATCTTCTTCCTGGCATTCTTTTGCCTCGCCTTCCACCATGGTAATGTCGTGTTTGGTTGCGGCAACGATAAAGTCCATATCAGCGCGTTCCAGGGCGGCACGGCCCGGGTTGATGACGAATTCGCCGTCGATGCGGGCAATACGCACTTCAGAGAACAGGTCTTCCACCGGTATGTCGCTCACTGCTACGGCAGCCGAACAGGCGAGACCGGCCAATGCATCGGGCATGGTGTCTTTGTCGGAAGAAATCAGGTTGATAATCACCTGAGTTTCGTTCATGTAGCCGTCGGGGAATAAAGGGCGCAACGCGCGGTCGACCAGGCGACTGATCAGCACTTCATAGTCGGACAAGCGCGCTTCACGGCGGAAGAAGTTTCCGGGGATACGGCCTACGGCTGCAAATTTTTCCTGATAGTCGACGGAGAGCGGGAAGAATGGTTGGCCTTCTTTGGCTTTTTTCATGCTGACAACGGTGCAAAGCAGCATGGTGTCGCCTAGGCGAACCATCACCGATCCGTCGGCTTGTGCGGCAAGTTTGCCGGTTTCAAGTGCGATTTCACGTCCATCAGGAAGATTGAACGTGGTACGCAGTGGGATTTGTTTACCCATGTTAAAAATGTTTGTGCGTCGCGGAGGCTGGGAATCGGGGAATGTATGAAAGAAATGACGCAGCGTCGGGAGGTCAACAATCGGCTTGGGGCCGAAAGCACACAAAGGAGCCGGATTGGATGCTGGATGCTGCTTCTTTGTGTGGGGGAACTCTTCCCCGTTTTTCCCGAAAGTTGCGTGGCGGCAACTTTCAATCACATCCCCGATCTTTCCGGATTGAAGCCGGCGACGCGGGTGAATAATACTAAAACAAAAATGTCCGGTCACACACTCGGCGGCCGGACATTTTGCGTTTTTCAGGTTATTTACGCAAGCCGAGTTTTTCGATCAGTGCGCGGTATTTGAAAATGTCTTTTTTCGCGTAGTAAGCCAGGAAGCTTTTCCGTTGACCAACCATCGTCAACAACGCGCGTCGGGTGGAGTGGTCTTTCTGAAATTTGCGAAGATGGTCGGAAAGGCACTCGATCCGGTAAGTGAGCAGGGCTACCTGTACTTCCACATTACCAGTGTCTTTTCCGTCTTTTCCGTACTGTTTGGTGATCTCAGCGATCTTTTCTTTGTTGTAATAGACTGCCATTTTGTTGATTTTGATAGTGAAAATCTGAAACACCCAAAACGAATTTCAAAGGGTCAAACGGCAGTTATTGCCTATCCATTCGAAATGAGCGCCGCAAAATTAAGCACAATTCCTTGGGTTTCCAAACCTTTATTGGTAAAAGTTTAAAATCACTACGGTCGGCAGAATTTATTTTTGTCGAACCGGCATTTCTATGCCTGCAATTCGGATGATTGAAAATGGCCGTGTTTTTGGGGAACTGCCTGAAAAATCATTGTACCTTTGTCCTATGTTT
Organism: Saprospiraceae bacterium; assembly: GCA_016787465.1. Classification (GTDB taxonomy): domain Bacteria; phylum Bacteroidota; class Bacteroidia; order Chitinophagales; family Saprospiraceae; genus M3007. Next base: position 4,585 of record JAEUUR010000324.1, read on the forward strand.
CGGCAAATCTTTTTAGTGCTGATTTCTTTTGGAGTTCTTCCTTTGGCAGGAAATGGTCAGGATGCGTCCAATCCGTTTGAATTGGTACATCGTTTGCCGAAAATCGCTACTGCGGCAAACCCTGGTGTTTTTTCCAATCCTTTTGATATGGTTCCGCACCAATCGCCGGGCATTTCCAGGGTGCTGGCTGAAAATGCGACAACGGAGTTCAACCCTTTTTCTATTCTTCCCACGGGGGGTGGTTTGTTGAATTCAGTGTTGTTAACTGTTTTATTGCTTATTTTAGCTTTTCTGACATTTTCAGTTGCGGCCAATCGCCAGGCTGTAGGAAAATCATGGCGGGGTTTTCTGAACGACAATTCACTTAATGTAGCCCAACGCGAAGCGTCGGGTATTGTCGGCAGCACACCGTATTATATGTTGTATGTGAACTTTTTGCTCAACGCAGGGATGTTCATTTTTTTGGTAACCCGAACGTTTCAAGGAGAAAAATTCAATAATTTTAAATTTTTATTGATCTGTCTGATCGGCGCGTTTGTCGTTTTTTTGTTTAAACACGTCATGGTCAATATTGTCAGTTATTTGTTTTCAATTGGTGAAGAATCACGGAGGTACAACTTTTTGATTACGATTTTTAACTGTGTTTTAGGTCTTTTTTTAGTGCCTTTCAACCTTTTTATTGCGTTTTCAGGGAAAGGTGACTATCAGATATTACTTGTATTCTGGATGTTGGGTTTAGTAACTATATTTTATGGTTACCGGACAATTCGTTCTGCAAGTATTGGAAGCAAATTTTTGAGCAGCAGCCCATTTCACTTTTTATTGTACCTTTGCACCGTCGAATTAGCGCCGGTACTTTTTATCGTGAAGCTGGCCCTGATGCAATAAAAGTAGAGGAGTGCAGTTGGCAGGGAACTTTTTATCCTGACCGTCCGTTTTCCGATACCTTGATAACAACAACCACTCATTTAAATTTCACAAAACAGCTCTCTCCCGAATGTCTGCATTAGCTGCACCCCTTCAGGAAACTGCTCCCCTAAGAGTCCACAACATCCTGATCTCTCAAGCAAAACCGGCTGTTACTACAGCCTACGAAGAGCTTGAAAGGAAATACGGCGTTCGTATTGACTTTGAACCTTTCGTAACGATAGAGGGATTAACGGAGAAGGAGTACCGGAAAAATCGCGTGTATCCAAATGATTTCACGGCGATTGTTTTCACCAGCAAAAACGCGGTGGATCACTTTTTCCGGCTCTGTGGAGAAATGAGGATCAAAATGTCTGAAGAAACCAAGTATTTCTGCGCCACTGAGGCTATCGCCAATTACCTGCAGAAATTCATCATGTTTCGAAAAAGGAAAGTGTTCAACGGTAATAAATCCGTACTGGAACTAAAATCCTACATCCTTCGGAACAAAGAGGAAAAGTTTTACCTGCCATGTAACGATCAGGGAAACCCTGAAGTCACCAAGTTTTTCAACGATCTGAAAGTGCCTATCCAGGAGGCTGTGATGTACCGCACTGTTAATAACAACTTGTTGCATCTGAAAGATGTCAAGTTTGATATCATCGCTTTCTTTTCTGCCCTCGAAATCAAGTCGCTTTTCGAACAATTCCCGGATTTTAAACAGGAAGATCGCCGGATTTGCGTGTTTGGCACTGCAGCTTTGAAAGCCGTGACGGATCGTGGAATGAAAGTGAATATCCAGGCAGGCACACCTGAAGCGCCTTCCATCGCAGTGGCACTGGAGAATTATCTCAAAGTCTCCAACAAAGGCTAATGAGAATCATCCTAGAAGGTATTTTGAAAATTTAATTCCCGAATTACTTTTGCGCAATTCCGCTTTATTCACCATAACGAATTTGCCATGAGTAAGCACAAACACATCAAACAGAAGTACGGAGCTCAAGATCGTCAGGATAACCGTAAATTTCTCACCGTTTTGGTGGTAGCTACGGTACTATTGATGTTAATGATGTACTTCCTGTTTATTCGCTAATCTGGAGTTGTTCAAGGAGGTTGTCTCAGAGCTTTTGAGACAACCTCCTGAAATTCCTCCATGCAGCCTCCGGTTTGAATGATGGAATTTCAAACACCTTCAGGCATGCGATCTTTTTCAAGAAGTGCATTTTTAAAACTAACCGGGCTTGCCGCTTTGGGCAGCAGTTCCGCTCTTCCCAGTATGTTTGCTACCTCCGGCCCCCGGCTTATCCGCCCCAAACGATTGAGGGAGGGCGCCACTATTGCATTGATCGCTCCCAGCAGTCCTCCTGCCGACGAAAAAATAACCAAAGCTTTATCCAATCTGAAAACCCTTGGCTTCCAGGTAGTAGAGGGGAAATCCCTGCGCGTTCGCACGGGTTTTCTCGCTGGAGCCGACAAAGACAGGCTCGCCGATTTACATGATGCTTTTCTGGATCCGGCAATCGATGCCGTATGGTGCGTCAGGGGAGGATATGGCGCAGGCAGGTTGTTGCCATCTCTGAATTATAACCTCATCAAAAAACACCCGAAACTCCTGATTGGCTTCAGTGATATAACGGCACTCCATATCGCCATCCATCAACGTACCGGCCTGATAACGATGCACGGGCCTGTTGGAGCCTCTGAATTTGTACCCGAAACATTGGGCCACCTCAAAACAATGATCATGGATGGAACGTCATTCCATCCCATTCAGGCAATTCCAGACAACACACAAGGCGCTGAATTTCAGCCATATACTATTCATCCGGGTGAAGCCGAAGGTGTGCTTACCGGCGGAAACCTGACCCTGTTGGCGGCACTTACCGGCACGCCATTTACACCCGTTTTTAAAAACAAAGTTGTTTTTTTGGAAGATGTTGGAGAGCAACCCTACCGCATCGACCGGATGCTTACCCAATTGCTGCAAGGCACCGATCTGAAGGAGGCCGCAGGTATTGCGCTGGGGGTGTTTTTCGATTGCGCTCCTAAACCTGATAGTTTTTCCTTTTCCCTGAGGGAAACACTGGAAATGAACCTGAGCACCCTCAGAATGCCAGTCGTTTACGGCATGCCTTTTGGCCATGTTACCTTGAACGCTACATTGCCCTATGGTGTTCGTGCCAAATTGGATACAACCAACCAACGCTTAACTTTGCTTGAAGCTGCCGTTGAATAAACAGCAAATTCGATCATTCGAACGTTTTAAAACCGACGACTAAAAACCATGTCGTAGCTTTGCCATTCACCACAAAATGACTTTTTTTCAAGCACAGATACAATACCTATGAATTTGACAAAAACTTGCCTGCTCGTTTTCGGCATTTTATGCTTTGCAACACAAACACACGCCCAATTAAAATACGGGTTCAAAACCGGCCTGAACTTTGCCTCTATCAATGGCCCGTCGGAACTGAATGATGCCGGCGAATCGATTGAAAACTGGAAAAACATTGTCGGGTTTCACATCGGCGTCAGTTTTGCCAACAAATTCACGGATCGCTTTGGCGTGCGCGGCGAATTGCTTTATTCCAAAAGAGGCGGTCAATACGATTATGACGGCCAGTCGTATCGTTTTTTCGATTACACAGGAGGCGTGTCATACGCAACAGGTAATTCCAAATACCTCATCAATATCAATAACGCTTACATCGACTTGCCTATCGTGGCCTATTACAAGGCCGGCGATTTCGAGTTTTCCGGCGGTGGGTACCTGGGCCTGCTGATTCAATCGTCAGGAGAAGGATCACTGCTGTTTTCCAACGGCGTTACGGAGAATAACCTGCCCATCAACAGCACGGAGTTTTTTCTGGATTACAACTTCAGAAAAGACAAAGCCGGCGAAGCGGTGGAGGGTACGGAAACTCAAATCGTGCGCGTCGACAACCGCAACCTGGAATTGCCAAAAACAATCGGCGCTTATTATGATGCGCCGGAAGGTAAAGACAAGCTGTTCAATAGCCTCGATTATGGCCTAATGGCAGGCGTTTCCTACTACCTCAGCGGCGCATTGTATGTCGGTGTAAGACTTCAGTACGGACTTGCCGATATCACCAATAATGATTCCGATATTGCCAAAGCGCGAACAGCTGATGATAAATCTTTGCTACTACGCGACGATAAAGACCGGAATTTCTCCATTCAGGCTTCGGTAGGGTTTAGTTTCTAACCGACTGCCCAACTTTAATCCATGTTATTCCGTTATATCGGTATTCATTAACCGAACCTGACACATGATGCCAAAACAAAACCTTCTGTTTGCCTCGCTTTTAATCCTTTCAGCGGTATTCCAATACAGCTGTTCGAAATCAGAATATGAAGATGCTAAACTCGGTAACCACACTGCCGATTTTGCTTTTCCACTATTTACCACGGATTTTAAATTGAAAGACCTGCTGGTAAATGTGTTGAACGATTCTTTGTCGGGCGATACCATTTTTATCAATCCGGATAACTCCATGACGCTGTATTATACCGGCGACGTGGCAAAAAAGCCGGCCAGCGATCTTTTCCCGCAATTAATCGGCGGATTTCCGATCACCGACTCCATATTCAGCAACCCCATCCCCGGGCCTGCCGGTGTAAAGATTACCAGAGCGGATCTGACCCAGGGGAATATGTACTTCGTGATGAAAAATTTCCTGGCAGATTCTATCCGCGGGTATTTCGAAATACCGCAGATGACGAATATGAACGGCCAGGTTTTTACCACATCCGAATTTATCCTGGCCCCCGGCGAATCCTGGAATTCCGGCATTATCGATTTGGCCGGCATGCATCTGGAATCAGCGACCAGTCAACTCACCTTCCGATACTACGCGTACACCCCCAATGGCGTGCGCGTACGTGTGCCAAGCAGCGGCTGGGATATTGCCGTATTTTTCGGCAACCTGAAATTCAAATATGTAGAAGGCAACTGGGGCAACCAGGAATACCAGCTTACGCGCGATACCATTGAAATCGATATCAACCAAACCGAATTGAAGGGCGATATCAAGGTGACCAACCCACAGGTAACCATGCGTATTGTAAACTCCTGGGGCTTTCCAACCAGGGGAGTAATCAAGTTTTTGAGCTTTATCGGGCAGAATGGAGAGGAGATTCCTTTGATCAGCACGGTATTCCAACAGGATGGTAACGGCAACAACTATATCGATTTCGCTTACCCTTCCATTACGGCAGGCGAAGTGGGCCAAACCAAATATACCGATGTGTATCTCGACAACACCAACTCCAATATCGCTGATATTTTTAACAGCCAACCAACTCGTTTGATCTACGAAGTTGACGGTATCAGCAATGCCGCTTCCGACCCTAACCTGGTCGGATTTATTACCGATGAAAGTATCATCAGCTTGCAAATGCAGGTGGAGATGCTGCTCGAAGGTTCCGCAAAAAATTTCGGCGCTGAACAGGAACTCGAACTTGATTTCGAAGACCTTGGCAGCCTCGATTCCGCCAACATTGAATCCGTTGAATTCAAACTCGTCACAGAAAATCAGATGCCGATTGACATTCATGCGCAAATCTTTTTCAGGGATGCAGCCGGCGTTGAAGTTGATTCGCTGTTTGATGGCGGGTATAGCAGGATTATGAGATCAGCGCCGGTTTCAAATGGCGTTTCCAGCGGTACCACCAGAACAGAAACCTTCATTCCTATGAGCGCTGAACGTTTCGACCGAATCCGCTCCGTTACCCAATCCGCCTTGTTAAAAGTCTTTTTCACTACGGCAGAAGAAGGTCAAATTCCAGTGAAATTTTTGGCCGACAACGGTACGGTCTTAAAAATGGGAATCCGGGTGAAAAAGACGATTGAATAACCCGATCGGGCTGAAAGGATTAGTTTTTGTTCAAAATAAAATCGCAAAAATTTGAAAATCAATCAAATATATACGGTTGTTGTGCTTGCTTTCGGTATTTCAATTGCACCGACTTTGGCACAACAAGAACTTATGCTGCATTCCATGCCAGATGTATGGCATGCGAATTCCACGAATCCGGCATTTTTCCCGGAACATAAAACGATTCTGGTCGGTCTGCCGGGTATCGGTCTGGATGCCGAACACTCCGGAGATGTTTCATACCGGGATATTTTTGTGAAAAATGGCGACCAGACGGTGCTGGATTTTGGAAATATTATCAACAAACTCCAACCCGTCAACGAAGTGCGTTTTGAGCAGCGCAATGAAACGTTTTCCATCGGGTTGAAACTTCCGCTTAAAATTATGCTGAGCGCAGGGCATGCCACCAGGGTGAACGGATCGATTCTATACCCCAAAACTTTGCCCGAACTACTTTGGAACGGCAACGGCCCGTACATTGGCCAAACACTGAATATCGGCTTGTCGGCCAATGTGAGCAGTTTCAATGAATGGAGCATCGGACTGGCCAAAAAATTTGGAAAGGTGACCGTTGGCGTGCGTGGTAAGCTTCTGACCGGAATCAGTTCGCTGGTTACCGACCCGGATCATCAAACCGCCACGGTGTACACCTCGCCCGATATTTACCAGCTTACCTTGAATACCGACTACGGATTTCACTCTTCCCAAATCATCTCTGCTTTTGACACTTCCGGATTGGGTTTTGATCTTCAATTGGGCGGCTTGAAGGGCGATCTTTTTACTAAAAATACAGGCGCTGCCTTCGACTTTGGCGTGCAGGTCAAACTGAATGACAAATGGAGCTTTGATGCCGCAGTACTCGATTTGGGCGGTAGTATCAAATGGGATACCCGTTCGAATTACTACCTCAGCCAGGGATCTTATGAATATGAAGGCCAGGTTTTTCCAGGTTCCGACATCATCAATGGCGCTGACAGCCTCGATTTTGAAACCAAACTGGATTCGTTAAACGATATTTTTAACTTCCAAAAAACGCCTGCTTCGTACAACTCCGAACTTCCTGTGCGGGTGTACGCAGGAGTGGGCTATCAATTGTCCAAACGTATTTCGATTGGTTTATCGGCTTATTTTAGTCAGCGTGAAAATGCTGAAGATACATATGCAGTGGGCGCCAATGTGCGTTTACAAGTATTGCGCTGGCTTTCAGTTGGGGCAATGTATTCGGTAAATCAACGAAATGCCGCAAACATCGGGTTTCATGTAGCTTCGAAAACGGGGCCGGTGCAGTTGTATTTTACCTCGGATAACCTGCTCAATGCATTCACCCCCAAAAAATCATCAGTGGTAAACCTGCGTGCAGGCGCCGCCTTGGTTTTTTAAGCCTCGTTGCAATGTTGAAGATTTTTAATTGATAATCGAACCAATCGAACGAATCCAATCAATCGTATACGCCATGTCAAGCCAAACTCGCACCTTATTGATTATCAACGCTCTATTGAGTGTTTGTTTGATCGCGTTCTTTATGTGTTCCTTTAAAGGTGAAGATGGGAAAGCGCCCGACCAGCGGGTACGGTCTATCAACCTGGACAAAAATTTCACTTTTTGCGGTGAAAAATTTCCGATGGATAATTGGGATGTAAGACAACGACTGGATGCTGAATTGTTGAGGAATGTTTATTTTCATTCTCAAACGATCCTGGCGGTGAAAAGGGCGAATGCCATTTTTCCGATCATCGAACCCATTTTAAAAGAGGAGGGCGTTCCAGCCGACCTGAAATACCTGGCAGTAGCTGAAAGTGCGCTTTCCAACGCAATCTCTCCTGCAGGCGCGCGCGGGGTTTGGCAATTTATGAAGGATGCCGCTGCCGGATACAACCTGGAAGTGAATACGGAAGTGGACGAACGC
>JAEUUR010000346.1 GCA_016787465.1 Saprospiraceae bacterium
TTTGGTTTCTGAACGCAAAAATGTAAGTGAAACAATCCAGACCTGGTAAGGGCGCAAATTGCAGTATGTAAAAATTTCAGATAATGACGCCGCCGATGAGCCGGAACGTGAGGTATTATATACGGCTTTACACCATGCAAGGGAACCGAACAGCGCCTCGCAGATGATATTTTTCATGTGGTATCTGCTGGAAAATTACCCATCCAAACCTGATATCAAAGCGCTGGTTGATAACCTCGAAATGTATTTTGTACCGTGCGTAAACCCGGATGGTTATATTTACAATGAGACGAATCAGCCAAACGGCGGCGGATTTTGGAGAAAAAACAGACGCAACAACGGAGATGGTACTTTTGGCGTCGATCTGAACCGAAATTATGGTTACTTCTGGGGCGATCTGGGCGGTTCTTCCGGTGAAACAAGTTCGGAAATCTACCGCGGTCCCGATGCTTTTTCTGAACCGGAAACACAGTCCATCCGCGATTTTTGTTTGGCGCATGAATTCCTCTTTACCTTAAATTACCATACCAGTGGGAACCTCTTGATCTACCCTTGGGCTTACAGCGATTCACCAGCCGACAATGCTTTTGTTGAATATGGGAAGCTTTTTACCCGCGAAAATAAATACCATTATGGCACTACTACAGAAACAGTTGGTTATAGTGTAAATGGAAGTTCTGACGACTGGATGTATGCCGAAGCAGGTACTTATTCTTTCACCCCGGAAGTAGGAACCACAGGGTTTTGGCCCGTATTCAACGATATTGATAAGTACAATAAAGACAATATGTGGCAGAATTTGTCGATGGCTTATTCCGCCCTGCGGTATGCCGAAGCAAAAGATTTGTCGGATGTTCAACTCACCCAAACCACCGGAGCGCTTGTTATTGAATTAAGCAGGTATGGATTATTGGATGGCCCGATAACCGTCACTTTAACCCCCATTTCGCCGAATGTCACATCCAATGCCTCCTCTCATGTATTCACCTCCATCGGTCATTTGGAAACCCAACAAACGTCACTTTCTTATACCCTCGACCAACAAGTTGAAGTAGGAGACGAAGTGGTTTTTTTGTTAGAAACCGACAACGGATTTTGGGTGCATGCCGATACCCTTAAAAAACGTTTTCAATCTGGCCTGGCCGGGCCGACAGTTACCCTGGTCTCCGATGCCCTCGATGCCACGGATAATTGGGTAGGCGACTGGCTGCTTACCGAGGACATTTATAATTCCCCGACCAGTTGTATGACTGACTCACCCTTCGGCGAGAACTATCAAACCAGTACCAGCACCTACACACAATTGGTTACGCCAATCACGATTCCGGCCAATGCAACCGATGCCAACCTTCGGTTTGCTGCACGTTGGGATATCGAAGAGGATTGGGACTATGTAGTCGTTTCAGCCGTTGAATTGCAGCAAGGAGGTGTTACGCAGCCGTTATGCGGGTTGTTTACCGAACCTGGGAATTCCAATCAATTACTCGAAACACCAATTTATGATGGTGTACAGTCCGACTGGGTGGCTGAATGTATGAGCCTGAAAGATTTCATCGGCAAAACCTTCATTATTCGCTTCCAATTGGTGAGTGATGGCTTCCTGGAACAAGACGGCTTCTTTTTTGATGATTTTAAGGTGGATTACAATCTCCCGCTATCCAATACCCAACACGTGGCATTCAATGGTATTCGGTTGTGGCAAAATGAACCGAATCCGGCGCCGGAACAAACGGTCATACGCTGGAACCTGGAAAATCAAACGTCAACAGAAAGTTTACAACTGGTGATGTGGGATGCACTTGGCCGCATCGTTTTTGAAAAAAGTATTCCAGCCGGTGATGGTTCATTCAAACTGGATACGCGTTCAATGGCTCAGGGAGTTTATCACTATGCGGTTAAAACCAACCAGGGGCAAAGTATACCGTTGAAAATGACTGTCATTCGTTGAAATTAAAAATCCAAACATTTCCAGTGGTGTGAACGATTTTCAATCCAAGGTGTTTTGTAGCATATTCAACTAAAAATTGTTGCACAGATGCCGGTTTGGTTAACCTATACGCTCATTACACTTGCAGCATATGCAGGGATGGAATTCATGGCCTGGTTTACGCATAAATTCGTGATGCACGGATTTTTGTGGAATTGGCATGCGGATCATCACCAGCCGAAGCATGAAAAAGAAGGTTTTTTCGAAAAAAATGACCGCTTCTTCCTGGTTTTTGCCATCCCATCCATGATCTGTTACATGATCGGTGGACTCACAGCACATTTTTGGGTGTTATTTATCGGAGTTGGTATCTCTTTGTATGGACTCACTTATTTCCTGATCCACGATGTGTATATCCATCGCAGATTTAAGTGGTTCAAGCAACTCGACGGTAAATACTCGCGCGCGATCCTGCGTGCGCATGGAACACACCATTCAAAAAGAACCAAGGAAGATGGAGAGTCGTTTGGTTTGCTGGTAGTTCACCCCAAGTTTTTCAAACCACGTCAGGTAAAAGAGGAAACTCAGTTGCTAAAGAATAACGTAGAGTAAAAATTGTTTCCTCGTGGGGGCTTAAAAAAACAAGGAGTTACAGGGGTTTTTCTCTTGTAACTCCTTGTAAATGAATAACTAATGCGCCACAACGATCTGCCGGGCGATTTTACCGTTTTTGTTTCCGATGGTGTAGAAATAACTTCCGTTTGGTAAATCATTGCCATCAAAACGGATTTGATTCTGGCCGGCTTCCAGACGGATGGCACGTGTGTGCACGTTTTGGCCAACTACATTGAATACCTCGAAATTATAATCGCCTCCTTCTATGGTTTCTACGCTAATAGTCGTTTCGCCACTGAAAGGGTTCGGTGAAGTTTTGATATAGGCCAGGTCGACATGCTGATCATAGGCGCCCACCAAACATTGGGCATCTTTCAAGGCCAGGTAGTAGTGGTTGTTGCCGGGTAGTTGGCCAGGGAAAACCAATGGCACGCTGCCGAGTAACAGGTTGATAGTAACCGTAATACCCAGGTCGAAAGTATCAGGCGCTACATTAGCAGAAGTCGGTGTGCCGTAAATGCGGATGCAACCTAAAGTCCCGGCATTAAATACGCAGTTTGGCGGATCGCATGAATATGTCAGGCCAACGGGCAGGTTGCTCACTGCACCCGTTGTTGCGATGGTTACATTGGTCATAGGGATATTCTGAAACGAAGTAGGCACGTTCACCGTAACCGATTGGTTGTAGGGATGAGTGATACAAGCATCATTCAAAGCATACAACATCGTAATGGTATCCCAAAAAGGCGGAGCAAGTAAGGCGCCGGTTTGCAATACGGAAGAGTCGCGTACACAAAGCTGTTGGCCGAATGAAGCCTTTGAAGCTGCCATCAAAACAAGTAAGAGTAAAGTTTTTTTCATCATTTCAATGAAGTTAGGATTGGTTAAATATGATTGTTCCCGCGATGGGGATCGTGTCAATGTTGGAAAGCACGTCCGCAAACTTAGTACAAAATTGAATGCCGCTTATCAAGGAATACCCTGAATGCTTGTTCCTGGCTAAATTAAACATGGCATTATTTGCCCATCAATTTGGCGTCGAGTTCATTTGTTTTCATTCCAAGCTGTGTCGCTTTTTGATAGTCTTGTTGCGCGGCGCTTTTATTTCCTGCCTGAGCTTTTGCACGTGCCCGTTCAAGGTAGGCAATACCCAGGTTGGCGTTTAGCGAAATCGCCTGATCAAGCGCTTTGATTGCCTCCTCATTCCGGTTTAAGCTTCTCAGCAGCATACCTTGTTCGTACCAAATATTGGCATGATAGGGATCAAGTTTGAGGTAATCCTGGTAATCTTTTAACGCATTTTCGAACTGCTGGGTTTGGAAATACACGATAGAACGGTTGAAATAGCCGTTTTTATTTGTAGGGTCAAAATTTAACCCTTCCGTGAGGTCTTTTACAGCCTGCACATAGTTTGTCATGGCCCCATAAGCAGCGCCGCGGTTGATCAGCACCTCTGCTTTGGATTTATTTTTAATATTGGGTTTTGTCAGCGCTTCTGTGTAATCTGACAGCGCCTTTTGAATAAATTCCGCTTCCTTGGCCTTGAATTTACCCGACATGGCCATGTCAAAATAAGTTTTTCCCCGGCTGTTAAGCAATTCCGGATTTTTTTTATCGATCTCCACGGCTTGAGTGTAATCCCTCAATGCACCTTCGTAATTTCCCTGGCCACGGTAGTATTGCCCGCGATTCCAGTAGGGTAGGGAGTTCGTTGTTTTTTCGTATTTCATCACATGCGACCAAAGCGTATCCCCGTTTTTCCAGATTCCTATTTGTTTCACCGTCCAGAATGCATACACAAGCCCTGCCGCAGCTACAACCCCCTGGATCAAGCCTTTTTTACTGCTGTCATTCCAACCTTTTTCTGCATACCATGCAATAATGGCAAACAAACCAAAATAAGGCACATAGGTAAAACGGTCGGCCAAAAAGCCTTGCCCCGCTCCTAGTACCTGCAACAAAAACATAACATTAAAGAAGAAAAACAAGCCGCCTGCCACCCAAATTCGGTTCTCCGTTTTCCATGAACGCCAAATCCAGTAACACATGCCTGCAAACGCCAACGGGGCTGCATACACATATACAGGCAGTGGTTTGGGGTATGGATAAAGCGGCGACATCGGATAGGGCAATATCAATTTGTACAGATAAACACACAAGGAATATGCGCCAATACACAAACGGTCAAAAATGTTGAAGTTGGTGATATCATCATTTGTCGACCCCTGTTGTTTCAAGGTGTATAAATTGATCAAACCAAACGCAAGCGAAATCAACCAGAATGGCGCTTTTTCCAAGATCAATTTGAAATTGAGGTCGCGCCGGAACCAATAGTCGAGGACCAGCATCGAAAGGGGCAAGGTTACGGCTTGCACCTTGGCAAAACTCGATAACAAGGCGGCTACCAACATGATCATATACGTGCCTGTTCGCGCTTCGCCCCGTTCGCCTTGCCGCAACCACTTGACATAATACAAAAGCGCCGCAAAAAAGAACACCGCAAACAACACGTCCTTACGCTCTGTCGCCCATGCCACCGATTCCACACGCATGGGATGGATGCCAAATAACAGGCCTCCGACAAATGAACCCCAATTCCCAAATCCCATCGCCAGCAGCAGTTTCATAACCAGAAAAACTGTTAATGCATGGAGTAAAAGGTTGTCGAAGTGGATCAGTTTAATGAATCCGGGACTGATTTCTCCACCCATGATGGATTTTTCAACCGCAAAAGAGAGTATGGGCAACGGGTTGTAGTTGCCAATTACGGCGCCTTTATCAACGTCAAAAATGCTGGTAATTGTTGAACCCCAGGATTGACCTTTCCCCACCATTAACAGGTTGGGATTTTCGGTAATGTTTGGGTCGTCGTCCCAGTTTACCAAACCGTTTGAGAGAGTTGGGAAATAGCAGGCCGCTGTGATGGCCAATACGATTAAGGCATATGTTTGCCAGCCGCGTGGTGTTTGGCTGGAAGAATCATACGCAGCACGTGTAGGTTTGGTAGCTGGTTTTCCAGCAGGAATATTGGCCTTTTTTTTCGACATAATGAGTACGACTGGACAGAATGAGAGTCGCCAGTGGTGGCAAAAGTAGCAAGAACGAATAAAAACGGGTACGCATATCTGAATTCAGCTTTCTTTTGCCTTGTAAAAAATGAATTTTCCAACGGTTTCCATCCTTAATGAATGTGCGGTTGAACTTGTTTTCGGCCGGGTAATTGAGTTGGAAATTCACGACAAGGTGATGTATTGGACGCGCCGGTTGAACGAAGAGCCATTTGAAGGTATGTTGGATATATTGCCTGCTTTTGCGTCTGTTACGGTGTTTTTTGACCCATTTCAGGTGAAATCTGGCCGCAGTCAGCCTACGCCTTCAGGGGCAGTGGCTGCGCATTTGGAGGCTTTGTTAGCTACTTGGGATGGCAGTTGTGAGGCTGTGAATTATAACAATAAAGTAATCGAAATTCCCATCCGGTATCATGGAATTGATTTGCCAGACGTGTTGAATTTTTTAAACATGGATATCGAAACTTTTGTCAAAACCCATTCAACACCGGCGTACAGGGTTTTTATGATTGGCTTTCTACCGGGCTTTCCTTATTTGGGTGTGCTGCCCGAAGTGTTGGAAATGCCCAGAATGCAAACGCCCAGGCTCGATGTGCCGGCTGGCTCGGTAGCTATCGCCGGCCGTCAAACAGGCATATACCCCCATGTTTCGCCTGGTGGTTGGCATGTGATTGGCACTACGGAATTGACACTTTTTGACGCCAATCAAACGCCGCCTGCATTACTTCAACCAGGTGATTGTGTACGATTTATACCCGTCTGAGCTATGAAGTTACATGTAGTCAATCCCGGGTTATTGAGTACGATCCAAGATCGGGGCCGGAGCTATTGGCGCGCTTCGGGAGTGCCCGTGGGGGGAGCCGCTGATTTGGAAAGTGCTGAAATTGCACACGCTTTGTTGAGCAATCCGCTACATGCCACCGTGCTGGAGTTTGCCGGAGGCGTTTTTAAAGCTATCGTAGTGGAGGGTGGGCTATTGTCGTTTTTTGGAAATGGGGGGCAACTTATAATAAATAGGAAGTTGGTTGCTTCCGGCAAAGTGTATCAAGCGGAAGCAGGTGATCAAATCGAAATTGAACCAAGCAACCATGGTTGTTATGCATACCTCACTTGTACAGGCGGATGGAAATCCATGGAAATATTAGGCAGTAAAAGCGCCTGTCTTTCCAGCGGATTTGGCCGGGAGGTACAGCCCGGCGATATGTTGGAAAGCGAACAAACTTCCAGTTCGATGTTTAAGGAACTCAATTGGTATGTACCACCGACGCCGGAGTTGACTACCGTACGAGTGCTGGCTGGACCTGAAGCTGCACACCATGCTTCTGTCTTCGAAAAGCTGCTTTCAAACGCCTATGAAATTGGCGCCAGAAGAAACCGGATGGGGATTCAGCTGATTCCCACCCATTCACAAACTTTCCCTGCAACCACCTTCGGCAACATGGTGAGTGCTGGTGTTTTTCCGGGAATCATCCAAATACCGCCAGACGGGCGCCCGTTTGTGCTAATGGCTGATGGTCAAACCACTGGAGGTTACCCAAGAATGGCCATCGTTGTTGCAGCAGATTTGGCCAGATTCGCCCAGGTTCCATCGGGCCGACTTATTAACTTTCAATTGATTAACTTAAAAGAAGCTGAAACCGCGCTGGTAGCATACCGAAAGAGACTTAATATGATCAGGTTTTCGGTACAAGGCGTGCGTTGATGCGATATCACGTACATAACAACATATGCCGATTGCGCGGCCTTTCGTAGTTTTGCCCCGAATTGTTTATACTTCGCGCTGTTTGGTTTAGAAAAAAGCCTGCGGCTAAAGCATTGGTTTACAGGGCTCTGTATGACAGTTTGTATTCAAAACCACTCTGCGTTGACTATAAAAGCCATACAAATGCGTCGTCAAACAACATCTAATATTCTGATGGTTCGCCCGGCAAACTTTGCTTTTAATGCCGAAACTGCTGAAAACAACGCTTTCCAATCGCGCGATGGCGCCATGAGTGCCGACGAAATGCGCGCACGTGCTGTGTCTGAGTTCGATGGTTTTGTAGCGCAATTGAAGGCAGCCGGCGTACAGGTCATCGTCGCACAGGATCAACCGGAACCGGTAAAACCTGACGCTGTTTTCCCGAATAACTGGGTTAGTTTTCATCAGGAAGGCTTCATCGTTACCTATCCGATGTATGCGCCTACGCGCAGGCGTGAGCGTAGCGAGCCAGTGATCGAAACTGTGCTGGCCGCTGGATTTAAATGCTCCGGACGCAAACATTTTGAAAGTAGTGAAGCCGACGCACTTTTTCTGGAGGGTACAGGCAGCATCATTTTCGATCATCAAAACAAGTTGGCTTATGCGTGCCTGAGCCCACGAACAGACGCCGGATTGCTGCAAAAACTATGTGAACAGTTGGAATATCAACCAGTTGTTTTTCATGCTGTAGATGCGAACGGTCAGGATATTTACCACACCAATGTCATGATGGCGCTGGGGGAAGGTTTTGTGGTGATTTGTTTGGATTCAGTTCGTGACATCGCGGAGCGAGCTATGCTGGAAACCCGTTTTAAGAACACGGATAAAGAAATTGTCGATATCTCTTTGGATCAAATGAATGCCTTTGCCGGGAATATGCTGCAAGTCCAGAATGCAGCCGGCGACCGGATTCTGGTCATGTCGACTACTGCTTTTAACGCTTTAACTCCTGCTCAGGTTGACCAACTGACAAAACATACCCAGTTGCTTCATGCACCGATTGATACCATCGAACGTTACGGCGGCGGTTCAGCCCGCTGTATGATGGCAGAAGTTTTTTTACCAAAAGTGTAACCTGTTTCAAACAGTTGTTGTCATAGTTGACAAATTGAAAACGAAAACACCAGTTTCACTTTAAAAAATTGTCACAATGGATCAACATGCAGCACCATTTTTAGTACCCATTTTTCTCGGACTCGGCGCATTCCTGATGATTTACGGCTTGCGTTACATGGAGAACAAGGAAAATATGGCGATGATCGAAAAAGGCATGGAGCCTAAACGCCGTCGTCGTCAAGCCAATCCATCTCAAACGCTTAAAAACGGATTGCTTTTCATTGGCGCAGGATTAGGGCTGTTCATTGCTATCCTGGTCACTAATTCGTTTCACTTACAGGATAGTACGAGTACAGGCTTGTTTTTTGCCCTGATCGCAATCTTTGGCGGTCTTGGTATGGTTGCCGCCTATATGTACGAGCGTAAAAATCCACCTGACGTTCAAGACTAACCATCGATCTGCTGTGTGCAGAATTCCAAGGATCTTAATTCCGACCAGGCAAATTCATGGTCTCCCTGTAACAAAAAACCACAGTGCCCGCCGTGTTTTGTGATTTCCAGATGCAAAAAATCGTGGTTTTGAGCGATATCAACAGGAAAGCATGCCGGCGTTAAAATCGGATCATTTAAAGCGCTAACCAATAAAGTGGGTACCCTTATGCCCGTCAAAAAATGTTTGGCTGAAGCTTGCTGATGAAAAGCGGCAGCAGAAGGGTACCCAGAAATTGGCGCGCTGAAAAATTCGTCAAAATCGCGCCAGCGACGCACTTTTCTGAATAATCGGGTGTCCAGTTTCCCCGGGAATTGCTTTGCCTTTACTTTTATTTTTTTGTACAAAAACCACATAAAACGGTATTTGTACAGCACATTGTCCCATCGATCAAGCACGTCGGCGCCGGCTCGTATATCACAGGGCGCTGAAAAAACGGCCGCAGCCCTAACCTGTGGCGGAACTTGCGAGCCGCTTACTCCCAGGTATTTCAAGGTGATGTTAGCTCCCATGCTGAACCCCATCAGGCATACCTGTTTGTAATTATGTTTGGCGATGGCATGGTCTACCACGGTGCTGATATCCTCGGTGTCGCCATGATGGTACATCCTGAATTGACGGTTCATTTCACCGGAGCATGAACGGCAGTTCCAGGCCAAAACATCCCATCCGTTTTGGTAAAATAATTTAGCAGCTCCCCGAACATATTGGGCGGAGCTGTCGGCTTCCAATCCGTGAGTGATTACCACCAACTTTTCATTGCCATCGGCGATCAGCCAATCCAAATCCAGGAAATCGTCGTCGTTGGTTTCAATTCGTTCGCGTTCATAATCTACGCCTTTCACATTGCGAAAAGCGCCTGGAACAATGGTTTGTAGGTGACCACCGATTTGCCAACGCGGAGGGCCTGGATAGGTAGATTGAAGAAGGGGCATGAAATTGAAGTTGTTCGGTATACCTTTACCGAAATCAGGACAAAGATCGATACTCCTGTTTAAATTGTTATGAATTCCTATTTCAAGCGATTACGCGCGGTTTGGTTTCCCGATGAATTCCACGGCTGGGGCCGCACCCGGCGTTATTTTGAAGGCTGGTATTTCAAGCTGGTTAGCCCTGAAGAAGACCAGGCAATTGCGGTCATTCCGGGTATTTCGTTTGGAGAATCTGGTCATCATCAGGCATTCATTCAGGTAATGAATGGAAAAACGTGTTCTGCCACCTTCCACGCCTTTCCTGTTGATCAGTTTCAACCCTCCTCCGGGCTTTTCGAATTGCGACTTGCGGGCAATTACTTTTCGAAAAACAAAATTGTGCTGGATCTGCCCGGCTTGAAGGGTGAAATTGATTTTCATGATCTTCAGCCTTGGCCCAAAATGCTGGGCGCACCCGGCATCATGGGGTGGTATTCATTTGTGCCATTCATGGAATGCAATCACGGGGTTGTAAGTTTAAACCACCATTTATCTGGACGTTTAGAAATTGGCGGAATAGAAACCAACTTCACAGGTGGTAAAGGATATACTGAAAAAGATTGGGGGCGGTCGTTTCCGCGTGCCTACGTCTGGATGCAAAGCAATCATTTTGATACCCATGACAGAGCTTCGCTGATGGCTTCCGTGGCCCATATACCCTGGCTGAAGAGCCATTTCATCGGGTTTATCAGTGGTTTTTGGCTTGACGGGCGGTTGTTCAAATTCGCCACGTACACCGGAGCGCGCAAGCACCTGCATATCTCCGACACAGGATTAGAGTTGAATTTTAAATCGCCCAAACTGGAGCTTCGCATTCAGGCCTTTCAAGCACGGGGCACCCCGTTGCGTTCCCCCATTTCCGGCGAAATGACGGGTAAAATACAGGAAAGCCTGTTGGCAACTGTACACGTGGAGCTACTCGAAAACAAAAAGAGGATCTTTGAAGGCAAGGGCCGAAATGCGGGCCTTGAAGTGGCTGGAAATGTAGAAGTATTGATGCGTTGAATAGCCTTAGTCACGAAAGGGTTCAAAAAACAGTTCGCGGTTGTCCATATCGAAAGCCGCCAATTGGCCCAAATTGGGGCCTTTCAAATGTTCCATATTGGCATACACACATCCGCAATCCAGGTCAAGGTATTTGGCCTGATCGATGTTATTAAGTTGTTCACTGATCACATGGGAACCAACGGGGGTGTGCCC
>JAEUUR010000349.1 GCA_016787465.1 Saprospiraceae bacterium
CTGCCGGATGTGGCCTAAGGCAACAGAACCGAAAAGGCTTGGCTCGCTCGGATGCATCAGGTAATTCCGCACATCTTTCAGCCAAATCAAGGTGCTTTTTGTCGGCTTTGCCGCCTCTTTCGCGGCCAATTCGTTTATCAGGGTATTCAACACCTTCTTCCGGGCTTTCCCCTTGTTATCGAGGATTTCGAGAGCGATGCTCAACGCTTTGCACCGCATTTTCACCGCCATTTCCAGCACCCGCAGCAATTTCACCAGCGCCTTGTCCATTGCCGGGTAATGGTAGTAGGCGTGCGCCATGATATGTTCTGCAATCGCGTAACCTTCCCCCACTTCCGGTGGTACGTCTTTGTGAAAACGTCCTTTGACCACGAATTTTTCAGCATAACTTTCAAAATCCGTCACGCCGGAGAAGATTGTCCAGATGTTGTCAGGGGTGTGGAAATCCATGAGGAAAGGCTGTTCCATTGTTGAAGTCATTTTGGGTTGAAAATGGCAATCAGCCCGGTTTAAGCGTCTCGCGGGCTATATCGCGCATTGCCGTGACGCGCTGCCGGATCGCGTCATTGATTTTGCCGGAAAGAATTTCAGCACACAATGTATCGGCCGGGTAATCATCCCATTTTTTGTAACAAGCCCACCAAAGTTCGGACTGTGCGCCATTGAACTCCTTGCGAAAACGCTCTTTCAACGCGGTCAAATCCCGCCCGCTTTGCAAAGGGCGGCGTTCATTCAAGGGGTCTTTGGGGTACGAAAATCCGAAAAAAAACCCTCTGGGAAAGGTGTCGAACTGAAACGTGATCTGAATACCGGCTTCCTCAAAAATTTTGTCGCCTCCGAAAGCAAATCCCTGCCACCGTTTGCCGCTTTCTAAGTAAGTGAAAACCCACAGGTCGAGATCGTCCGCGATTTTCTTCAACTCAGGCCTCCACGTCTCGATGAGCCTGTCGTAAACCGGCTTCGTCAGCGATTGCAATTCGACAAATGATTTGAGGTGATCGGGGCTGCTGAAAATTTTGTTGAGGATATCGGTTTGCATTTTGCCGTCAAAATTTTGGTTGGTCAGTTGTTTGATAAGTTCGATGTACTGGGCAATAGTTTCCCGTACGTTGGGCAGGCGCGCAGCCTTTTCTCGGCAGGCTTCCAGCCAGTTCAGCATATCGCTCTCGTAGGAAATGCAAGTAAATTGCTCTTCGGTAAGGCGACCGTTGCCCGTGCTTCCCCCGCCCGGTTTTGAACCAAACAACGTGAGGTAATAAAGCCTGGCATCCCGGTCGAAGCGGTGGTAACGCAGCAACTGGTTGGGCTGGTCGCCCGCGAAAATCTTGTTCTCGATCAGGATGCGCCTGCCCCTGCTTTCAATCACCAAATCAATGCGCCCGCCGTCCTCGTCGCTCACCCTGCCGATGTAGAATTCAGCCGTCACCTTTGCCACTGATGCATCAAAATCATCAATCTTGAATTGGGCCAAAAACAGGTCCAGAAAAACGGGCCCTATGCCGTGACTGCCCGCCGGGCTGAGCAACTCAGCTAAAAAAAGGGAGTGCGTTCGCACCTCGTCGCTCTCCAAACCGAGTACCCGGAATATGTTGAACCGCTCGCCGGGTTGCCGGCCTACCAGTTCATAGGCCTTGCGCAAGGTGCTTGTTTCGTGTAAAAGAAAATCAATAGATGGGTCTGGCATAGTTGAATTTGGGTGTTAAACGAGAGTACGTTGCAAAGGACAACATGAATTTTCCGGCTCAAATTACTCCTTCAAATATTTTGCCCATTCCACTCATGGCCGGCACACTGTTGTAAGCCGGGAAAATATTACCACTACCCTACTCCTCTTGAAACGCCAAAATAGCCAAAAAAACAGCAAAAAATTGAGTCCTTTGACTCGCAGATTTTGTATTTTTAACCCCATCGAACCCGATGGGATTAAGTATTTACCGCATCTGATATCATCTATTATGCCATGAAAAAGCAGCAACTCGAAGTTCAAGGAATCAATATCACCGTTTTGGAAGGCGATTTCATCAGCCTTACTGATATTGCCAAAAAGTTTAACGAGCAAGACCCCTTTATTCTCATCAACAACTGGATGCGCTTGAAAGACACCATCGAACTGCTCGGTGCCTGGGAACTCTTGCACAACGATAATTTTAAACCTATCGAATTCGATAGGTTAAGAAACGAGGCGGGGCTAAATCGTTTTACGCTGTCCCCGAGCAGGTGGGCACAACAAACCAACGCCTTCGGCCTTCGGATCAAAAAAGGTCGTTACGACAGCGGCACCTTTGCCCATCAAGACTTAGCCCTCGCCTTCTGCTCCTGGCTCAGTCCGGTTTTTCACCTCTACGTCATCAAAGAATTCCAGCGTCTCAAATCCCTCGAAAACCCCGAATGGGACTTGCGCCGTTCCCTTTCCAAAGTCAACTATCACTTGCACCAGGAAGCCATCCGCGAACACATCTTGCCGGTCATTAAAGGC
>JAEUUR010000356.1 GCA_016787465.1 Saprospiraceae bacterium
ACTGCCGAGTACACCATTGAGCAAATGGGGCAAAACAAACCGGCTCTGGCTGCTGAAGATACGATTGTTTGCGCAGGAGAGCAAGCGCAGTTGAGGGTTAGCGGATTGGCTCCTGGTTCAGAAATCCGGATTTTCCGGAACAACGAACAAGTGACCACTGTGCCCGTTAGCGATACGGTTTTTTACATTGCCGTGGCGCCCTTGAGCTCGTCTACTTATTTTGTACAAGTAGTTGATACCTGTATGCTCAGTTCGAACACGATTCAAATTACGGTGGAAACGGCCGTGGAGCCGGAAGTAACTCATTTGAATGATACCCTTTATTCAAATCCGCCTTGTACCATTTGCCAGTGGCTGTTGAATAACAACCCGATTCCAGGGGCTACTGAATCTTTTTACGCGCCGACTGTTTCCGGTATTTATGAGCTGCAAGTGACCAGCCCCAATGGTTGCGTGTACGAGTCGTCGGGCGTTCAGGTGGTTATCAGTGAAGCAAGTTTGCCGGCATCAGTGAGCGAATTTAAACTGACACCTAACCCAACAGACGGGCACCTGCAATTGCACCTGATGTTAAAAAGTATGGAACACATGACGATCTCCTTGGCCGATGCATCGCATCGCCAAATCTTCATGAAAACCCGGCATTCAGATCACCTTGATTTGCCAATCGATCTTTCAGGCTTGCCTTCCGGCGCCTATGTACTGACGGTTGAAATGGCCGGTGGAAATATTGTACGGAAGGTGGTAAAACGGTAAACGGATGAACAAATCCGGCATTTGACGGTTTAGTACCCCAACTGTACCATCACCATGCATATCACAATTTTATCTTCCAGTACCCGAATCGACCGGATGTCGCACCGGGTTGCACTGGCGCTTGAACAGATTATTTCCGCTCAGGGTCAGCATACCGTTGAAGTACTTGACCTTGCAGCCTACCATTTTCCGGTCATGGAAGAGGTGCTTCACAAGCACCCCAATCCTCCTGATGGTCTGGCTGATTTTGCGGAGGCAATCAGGCGTTCGGATGCGCATTTGTTTTTATCGCCTGAGTACAACGGCAGTTATACTTCTGCATTAAAAAATGCCGTGGATTATCTGAAAGAACAGGAGTTTGCAAGAAAAACTATCGGGGTCGTTTCTGTGTCGACAGGCGGTTTAGGCGGCATTCGTGCCGCTTTATCCATGCAACAATTGGTGTTGGGCGTTGGCGGCTTCCCGATTCCTCAAATGCTGACGGTACCTCAGGTGGCGCAAAAGTTTGATGAAAACGGAACCGTACTCGATCCGGCCATGCAACAACGCATTGGAACCTATCTTGGCCACTTCTTGTGGCTTGCAGAAGCTGTTTCAGAGAAAAAAATGGCGCTTGTGAGAGAAAGATGAATGATGAATGATGAATGATGAATGATGAATGATGAATGATGAATGATGAATGATGAATTTTTAAAAACTTTTTAATTTTCAAACAAGAGCCTAAACAATAATTCGACCCCATATTATTCATCATTCATCATTCATCATTCAATTCAGCTTGTCCATGTCCCGAATCAGAATGGTGTTTCGGTTGAAATGGATGAGGTTCGATTTGCGCAATTCATTGAGAATAGCGGTTACGGTTTGGCGGCTTGCGCCTACTAAATTGGCAATATCTTGTTGGGTAAGTCCGTGTTTAACCAGGGTTTCGTAGCCGACCTGGCGGCCGCGTTCGCCGGCGCTTTCTTTGAGAAACTCAACGATACGGGAGCGAACATCTTTCAAAATCAGTGATTCCCAATGTTTTTCTGCTTTTCGCAAGCGTTCTCCCAGGTACAACATGACGGCTTGTGAAAGCCGGAAATTTTGTTGCATGAGTTTCCTGAAATCTTCAATTTTCACTTGGTAATAATCCACATCCCTGCTCATGGCGGCAGCAAATTCGGAACGGCGTTGTTCGCCGGTAAGGCCCAGTTCGCCGAAAACGGAAAAAGGATGATGGATACTTTTAATGATTTCCCGGCCGTCGGGAGAATAAATGCCGATCTTGACGGAGCCATTGGCCAGGAAGCAAATAAATTCGCTTGGCTCATCGGAAAGGTAGATCAGGGAGTGCTTAGGAGCTGTTTTGCGTTCCGCCACCTGAAGGAGGTGTCGAATCTCCTGTTCGTTCAGTGAAGCCAAAAGCGGAAAATGCTGAAGCACAGCATGGGTAGATTGTCCATTCATGCGCGACATGGATTGGTTTTGACGATTACGAAGGCGGGAGGCGGAACTTAACGCACTAAAACTGTGCCAAGCTTTGGGTTTGGTTGGTTTTTAACCAAAAGTAGGTAGGTCCAGTCTGAAGCAATCGAGTTAAACCTCTCTGCTCCCCTGTTCAAGTATTCTAAAACTCAATCAAAAATCCGATCGGAAATCGGAAATCACACAAATCGGAAATCGGAAATATTACTCCTGCCCTTTAAAAGCAGGCTATTAATCTTTTAATTTGTTTTACCTTCGGCCATTATGGTAAAAGCGCATTCTCTCCTCACCGATTTCGATATCGCCCTGTTTCAGAGCGGCAAACATTTCAGGTTGTATGAAAAAATGGGTAGCCACATCGTCGAATTTGAAGGCGAAAAAGGCGTCTGTTTTTCTGTTTGGGCTCCGAATGCCAAACAGGTGTCAGTGATCGGCGATTTTAATCATTGGAATCCGAAAAGCCATGTGTTACTGCCCAGGTGGGACAGCAGCGGCATTTGGGAAGGTTTTGTACCCGGCCTCGGAAAAGGCACGGCATACAAGTACCATATCGAAACGCACGTGGGTGTGGCGCTCGACAAAGGCGACCCCTATGCCTTGCTCTGGGAAACGCCGCCCAAAACCGCTTCAGTAGTTTGGGAATTTGATTATTCCTGGAAAGATAAAACCTGGCTCGATGATCGGCACGCACGCGCAGGAAAGGCCCGCCCCTACTCCGTGTATGAAGTGCATCCGGGATCCTGGAAAAAGATCGCTCAAGATGGCAATCGCTCGCTCAATTACCGCGAACTGGCCGATGAACTGGTGCCGTACGTTAAGGAAATGGGATTCACCCACATCGAGTTGATGCCAGTGATGGAACACCCCTATTTCCCTTCCTGGGGGTATCAGGTTACCGGTTATTTCGCCCCCACCAGCCGGGGTGGAACACCGGAAGATTTCATGTACCTGATGGATAAATTCCATGAAGCCGGTATTGGCGTTATCCTCGATTGGGTACCGTCGCATTTTCCAAGCGATATCCACGGCCTGTATTTTTTCGACGGAACACACCTCTACGAATATGCCGATATGCGCCGCGGCTACCATCCCGACTGGAACAGCTACGTGTTCGATTACGGGCGCAACGAAGTGCGCAGTTTTTTGATTTCCAACGCGTTGTTCTGGCTGGATAAATACCACGCTGATGGACTTAGGGTAGATGCCGTAGCCTCCATGCTGTACCATGATTATTCCCGCAAGGAAGGCGAATGGATTCCGAATATCCACGGCGGCCGCGAAAACCTGGAAGCCATCAGTTTTTTGCGCGATTTTAATGAAGCTGTGTATAAAAACTTTCCCGGCACTGAAACCATTGCAGAGGAAAGTACCGCCTTCCCCGGCGTCAGCAAACCCACCTTCGATGGGGGCCTGGGTTTCGGGCAAAAATGGATGATGGGGTGGATGCACGATGCCCTTCAATATTTCAAACGCCCCATGATTTTCCGCCGGTTCCATCAAAACGAGATCACGTTTTCGATGGTTTATATGTTTTCCGAGCGATTCATGTTACCCCTGAGCCACGATGAAGTTGTGCACATGAAAGCCTCTTTGTTGTATAAAATGCCCGGCGATGAATGGCAAAAATTTGCCAACCTGCGGGCCCTGTTCGGGCATCAATGGATGCATCCGGGTCATCAACTGTTGTTCATGGGCGGCGAACTTGGGCAAACCACCGAATGGAGCCACGACCTCGGCGTTCCGTGGAACCTGCTGGAATACGACTACCACAAAGGCGTACAAAACTGGGTAAAAGCCCTCAACGATGTGTATGCATCAAGGCCCGCTTGCTGGCTCCATGCATTTTCACCGGAAGGTTTCGAATGGATTTCGGGCGACGATACCGAGAACTCCGTAGTCGTGTACCAAAGAAAAGGCGGACCAAACGACCCGATTTTGATCGTTGTTTGTCATTTTAACCTGAATTCGATGCCAATGTACACCATCGGTGTTCCGTATGCAGGCAGCTGGACGGAAATTCTGAACAGCGATGAAAAACGGTTCGGTGGAAATGGCGTTGAAAACGGCGTCCTGAAGGCAGAAAAAAAGCCGTCGCACGGCCATCAACAATCGATTACCTTAAAATTGCCGCCTTTGTGCATGTTGGTGTTCGAAGGGGAAAAACCTCCGAAACCTAAAAAGGAAACGAAAGCCGGTAAGTCGAAAAAGAAAAACTGAGTATCCGTTATCAGGAAACTATGTGGTGGAAATTGTGGAAATCTAATTTCAAATTTCCACAATTCCCAATTTCTATTTTCTAATTGCGGATAGTCAGTAAAAATTATTTACCTGAGCCGATCCGACGAGCGCACCAACGCTTCGTCTTTGCGTATAAACCGGTTGGCAATCCACAACAACAACACCGACAACGCAGGCATAGCGATACCGGGTTGATAGTGAATATTCGTCATGGCGGGCCCTGCATCTTGAATTAACATGTAGGATTGTACAGCCAGACTGATGGCTAAAATCGTTGCCACAAATATTCCAATAGAGGTGATTTTTGATTGTAACGGGCGGTTTTTAAACAAAAAAACAGCCGCCAAAGCTAAAATAAGCGCAGCTATGGTATTTACCAAAAAATTCAACCGGTCGTGCAAATTAAAAACGCCATCCGAAAAGGTGCCTGCTTCGTCGGTGACAGCCGTTGATGGAGCGCTGGCATATGGAAAAAGGAATTGAAGGCCAAGTGTTGCCACTGCGAGCAGCAAAAAAACAGTTTGAATACGTTGGATCATGATTTTAAAATGATTTCAAGGCAAAGATAAGATAAATTGAACCCTACGTAAAGCGCCGATAAGCCCAAAACAAGTTCCCTGCCGGAATCTTGTACCAACAGAAGCGACTTGAAATCGGCAGGTGGCATTGGTTCATCAAAAAGTTGCTTCTGAATGATTAAAAATCGCCTGATTTCATGAACATTTCGAACTCGTGAAACGGCCCGGCAAACAACTCCTTCTCCTCGAATATCAACTTGCCGGTTCGAAGTTCCATGTCAAGCAAGCACCTATAACTCCGAAGGCCATTGTCGTAGTGCCGCATCAGCATACTTAAAGTTCTGCTATCGGCGGCCCATACCACCGAACCTGCATCCCACAGCCCGCCGGGATCGAAAAGAATTTCACCGCTTTGCTCATCATATAAAGTTGGTGAAAGCACTTCATGCGACATGCGCATTGGAATCGGAGAGATATGCAGCTTGAAACGCCCGTCAGGGGAAATATAGGTATCGGTCATCTCCTATTGTGTTTAGCCCCAATTTACCAGAGCGGATTATTTGCCAATCGGATAAATCAGTGACATGGAGTAGGCGAAAATGGCAAACAAAATACTGCCGACCATCAGCCCAATCGACATGGGTCGGTCGTCGGTGGTTTTGTACATGAAAAAACCGGCGGCCAACCCGGCTGGCGCCAAAAAATACCAGATAATGACATATTGCAGTCCGCAGAAGATCAAAAAAACGGCGGCAATTCGAATCAGCGTTGGAAGGAACTTACCCATATTGAGATAGAAAAGCATTGAATGAATGCCCAAAGAAAATCAAGTTTTTCGAATCTGCCGAAGTGATTTTTGTTGTTCAAACCTCTCCAATCGAATCATAAAGTGCCTGTGTATCTTTAATTCTGATACTTCTTCCACGCACTGCCACCAACCCTTGGGCTTTAAACTCGCTCAATGCCCGTACCGTCGATTCAATGGTGACACCAATGAAATCGGCCAGGTCAGGCCTCGAAAACAGAATCACTGTAGGTTCTTGTCCCAAACTTTTAAACCGTTCGTGCAAAATCAGCAGGCAAATGGCCAGCCTGGTTTTTACGGATAGCCGGGTAAACAACGACAATCGTTTCACCCAAATGGTGAATTCATGGCTGAGGGTAACCAATAAATTATGGGAAAATTTCGGATGTTCTTCAATGAGTTTGATGAAGTCATCGTTTGAAATAAAATCGACCTCTACTTTTTCAATGGCAATTGCAGAAATCTGGTTGTTATCCATTGTCAGGGCCTGCCGGTAGCCAAACCAATCGCCAGGTTTGTAAATATAGACCAGCGTTCGTTGGCCGGCAGGAGAAGTATAAACTATCTTGACGAGTCCTGATTTTAGAATGAAAACGCCTTTGGGTGAATCTCCTTGTTTAAAAATCAAATCGCCATTTTGAAATCTCCTTCTGTTTGAACAACTATCGATAACATGAAGGGTAGGCTGAGGTAACCCTTCAAGCACCCGCTGATGCTTAAAAACAAACAAATCAATTAAAGAAGCTACCTGATCTGACATCATGACTCAAAAGCCTTGCAAATTCAAAATGCCAGAAAGTGTTTTGAATTTGCCTTGAATTTTACAGTTCTATTTAATGGGGTGCAAAGTACCTATGTTTAACACAATCAAAAATGATCAATGTCAAAATTCGGGTATTTCATGGAATAAAAGTACAAATTGCCAAATTACACTTATTTTGGGCTATCCAGCACTTCCATCGACCATGCTTCTGCGCGTTGTTCAAATAAAACTTTTGTTCTTTCCCACGTCCGGGCAAACAATTCCGATGCTCGGTAGGTATCCAGCGCTTGTTCATCGTCCCAATAACTCAGAGTAAAAAGCACATTGGAGTGGCGTGTGCTGCGAAGCAGCTCCATATGCCGGCATCCTGGGAATGCCCGGATTTGAGCTTTACTCTGCTCAAAAACCTCCGCGACAAAGTGTTCGACAGCATCCGCCCGAAAGGTCATTTTCACAATTCTTTTGATCACGAGACGGCTTTTAATTAGATTTGGATGCGTATTTGCGTTTCCTTCGCCAGTTAAAAAACCAGCCGAATGCCCCAAGCAACATCAAAGGGACGCCCAGATTCACAATCCGCCATTTGGTTTGCTCTTGTTTGGCCCGCACCGTATCCAACAATCGAAGTTTAACCTCTTTCGAGCGTGCTTCAATAACGCCGGTCGGGTCAATGAGGTATTCAACAGCGTTAAGCAGGAAATCTTTGTTCGCATAGGTCACACGATCCATGTGATTGAAACCCAAAGGCAACCATTCCGGCCCGTCTTCGCCATTACGCACATGGTTTGCCGCCACATCACCGTCGCTCACCACCATCATGCGTGTTGGTACGCTGGCAGTGCGGAAAGGGATGTTTAACTTTTGCAGTCCGGTTAACATTTCCTCCGACACCTTGTTTTCAAAGACAGACGGGAAAGTACCTTCCAGCAATACGCTGACAGCCTGGCTGCCTTTGTCAAATTTTGCAGGGTCTGCCTGATACCGAAGAATGTCAAAATTAAGGTCGATCGGGCTGAATTGAACCCGGCTGTACCTGCTCGAAGAAAGTAGAACAGTTTTTTTAACCGGTGTTTTAGTGCGAATCGTATCGATGGAAGAACAAAAATGCAGATCAACCCGATCCAGGTTTTTTACAATCGGGTGTTTGCTGACCGGCCTGACCGCAGGGTGATAATACCAGGGGAAGAGATCGAATTGAGGTTGCCCGGGTGCAACCTGGCCTATTACCAATTTAATTTTGCTGCACTCCAGATCAAGCACCAGATCAGGTTGAATACGAGCGCCATATTTGAACAACATATCTTCAATGTTCAATGGGTAATCCGATGGCACAAAGCGACTGGCAATGGCCATTGAATCCAGCCCTGCGCTCAGTCGGTCAATCAACCAAAGCACTTGTCCGCCATTCATTACGAACTGGTCAACCTTAAATTTATCTTTTTCTGAAAAACCGCTGACCGGTTTGGCGATAATCAACAAAGCGCAATGGTCGGGATTGATTTGCACAACCGAATCCAGGTTGAGCCGGCCTGTGTCATAAAAGGCCCGCAAGCTTCTGTTTAAATCAGATACTTGTGTTTGGTTAAGTTCTCCATGCCCTTCGGTGAACAAGATTCCCTTTTTGGCCGGCGCCAGAATTTTGTTAATAGCGTTGGCAAACTTGTACTCCAATAATGTAACGGAATTGTTGATTACTTCTTCCGGGGATAAACTGGCCGACTCATTTTCCAACAACCTGACGATTACCTGCCGACTTCCAAACCTGAAAATAGCAAATGGGTATATCAGTTTTTGAGTACTTTCTCCTTGATCGGCAACACGCAGGGTCATCGGCTGAATGCCTTGCTCCGACAGTGCTTTTCGTCGTCCATTTACTTCTTCAATCGTGCCAGCCGATGGATCTTCAAACTGATAATCGAGAAATCCTGTTTCCGATCTAAAATCGTCGAGTATTTCCCTGGTAGCCGTTTGAAGGCGTTTGAAACCGGCCGGGAACTCACCGTCGAGCAATACCTGCACATAAATTTGATCTTTCAACCCGTTCAACAAAGCGCGCGTGGGTTTGGTCAGGGTAAATCGCTTCTCTTCGGTTAAATCGAAGTGGGTATAAAAGGAATTGGCCAAAATGTTGACAAACAACAAGATGCCACAAAAAAGCCCAAACTGAAGCAGTGATTGTGAACGTTTCGAACGACTCATGCCATGCGTGAATTAGGAGGGCAAAGATAAGGCAAAGCCAGATAAACTCCAGTCGTCCAGCCGAAACCGTCCTGGTTTGGATATTCGCCGCCGCCACCGGGTTGGTCAAGATCGGCAACATTGTATTTTTCCATCATTTTGCCCGTATCGGCATAGGTTTTTTCGTTGATCAAACGCCAGTTGCGGCGTATCTGTCCTGCTAATTCTGCAAAGCCGTATTGCATGAGTCCACGGCATGCCATGTACTGCAAGGGCGCCCATCCGTTGGGCGCATCCCACTGTTGTCCTGTTTGTTGAATCGTAGTTTGCAAGCCGCCGTTATTCAAAAATTTGGCCTCCAGGTGCTCAGCAACCCTGGCAGCCTGAGCTTCCGTAGCGATGTTAAAAAACAGGGGAAATACACCGGCAAGCGTCCATGCTTCCGAAATTTTTCCCGTTACGTGGTTGTAATCGAAGTAGAACCCTTCCGTTTCATTCCAGCAATATTCCTGGATAGCGGCCTTGCGCTTGCGGGCCTTTTCCTTAAATAAATCAGCAGGCGCCCGATCTGGCAGTTGTCTGTAAATCTGGAGTAAGGTTTTTTCCATGTAGTACAACAAACAATTCAGGTCGACCGGCAACAAATCGGTGGTTTGGATGGTCGACAAATTGCTTTGGTCAGAAAACCAGCGGCTGCTGAAATCCCATCCGGATTCTGCTGCAGCCCGAATATGCCGGTACACCGTTTCAGCATCGCGGCCTGAATCTTCTGCAAGATGTACGTCTTCTGTATACGCTTCTGGGCGTGGCTGCGGCCGGTCGTCCCAATAACGGTTGAGCAGGGCGCCATCAGCCAAAGCAACCAACCGTCTGTTTGCCTGGTTTATTTGCAAATGACTTTCACCCGACATCCAGAACTGATATTCCTTTTCAATTTGGGGCCGATAATGCAGCAGAATTTCTGAACCTCGTATTTCCGCCAGCATGTTAACCATCAGCGCAAAAAACGGTGGTTGTGAACGACTTAGGTAATACGTGCGGTTTCCATTCGGGATAAACCCTACCGTATCGATCAGGTAGGCGAAATTATCTACCATATCCTGAATCAACTGTTCATGGCCCGATGCCTGTAAGCCAAGCATGGTGAAGTAACTATCCCAATAATAGATTTCACGAAACCTTCCACCCGGCACGATATATGGATTGGGTAATTCGATCAGGGTATTGATGGGTGCAGGGGTGTCTTCATCGATCACCGGTGTGCGACGCAACATTTGCCAAAGATTCTCCAGGTGTGCATTTAAAGGA
>JAEUUR010000331.1 GCA_016787465.1 Saprospiraceae bacterium
AATATTTGCCAGTTCGCTCACAAACAACCAGATAGTAGCTTTTGTATTGGCTACCTTCCTGTGCTTTTTTGTGTATCTGGCGTTTGATTTTCTCAGTCGTCTGCCTGTATTTTTTGGTAAAACCGATGATATCGTTCAATCATTGGGCATCGATTACCACTACAATTCCATCAGCAGGGGCGCGCTTGATACCCGGGATATTGTTTATTTCCTATCACTCATTGCCTTCTTTTTCGCAGCTACCTTGCTTTCGCTTGGTAAAAGAAAATGGTAGAAAAACATTAAAAAGCCATGAGGATTTTAATGGTATGCCTGGGCAACATCTGCAGGAGCCCGCTCGCCGAAGGAATTATGAAAACAAAGGCTGCTGAGTCTGGCCTAAATTGGGAGGTAGATAGTGCAGGCACTGGTTACTGGCATAGCGGAGAACCGCCCGACCGCCGCTCCATCCAGATCGCGCGAAAAAACGGCATCGACATTACAGATCAACGGGCGCGGCAATTCCGCGCTGCCGATTTTGAAAAATTCGACAAGATTTTCGTCATGGACGTCAACAACCGCAAAGATGTGTTGGTACAGGCCAAGGACGAAACGCAACGACAAAAAGTAGTACTGATGTTGGATTTGTTATTCCCGGGCCAGGATCGCTCTGTGCCCGATCCATATTACGACGATAATGGTTTCGAGGAAGTGTTCGGTATGCTCGACGCCGCTTGTACGAAGTTTGTGGAAGCCGCCCTCTCCCCAAAATAACTTAGTTCACCGAACTTACCGGAATTTCAACGAAGAAATCAGTTCCTTCGTTTTCCCGGGTTTCAAAGCGAATGGCGCCATCGTGGGCTTCGATAATTTTTTTACAAATGGCCAGGCCAAGTCCGCTTCCGGAAGTTTTGGTGGTGAAGTTCGGCTCAAAAACCCGGTCGCGGATTTCAGGCGGTATGCCGCCTCCGTTATCGCTGATTTTGACTACAGCGTGCTGGTTTTGCTGACTCAACGACACGTTAATATGCCCTTCTCGGTCGGAGGGAATAGCCTGAATTGCATTGATAACCAGGTTGTTAAATACCCGGATCAGGTGGTTTTTATCCCCCAGGATGTGGTAATAATCCTTGGGTAACGTCAATTCCAGTTTTACATTTTTTTGCTCGCTGAACAGGTCGTGTACGCTTTCCACAACTTCATTGATCACCACGTCATTTTTATGCCGGATATCCAGGTTGGCAAACATGGAGAACTCGGAGGCAATCTGCGCCAGTGAGTCAATTTGTTCGATCAGACGGGTAATGGCTTTTCTCAAATATGCTGCCGCTTGCTCCGGATTGCTCGATACGCGTTCCAGTTGCTGCATCGAGAGTTTCATGGTGGTGAGCGGGTTTTTAATGTCGTGCGCTACCTGCCGGGCCATTTCGCGCCAGGCGCCTTCGCGTTCGAGTCGAACCAGTTGCACTTTAGAATCTTCCAGCTTTGTCACCATTGTGTTGTATTCACGGATAAGTTCGCTGATTTCGTCCTGGTTGTCGCCTTCATACTCGAGTGGCGCGTTTTTATCGGTGAATTTCAGTTCTTGTACTTTCTCCGACAACATGCTCAATGGCCGTGTAATCGTTTTGGAAAGCGCGTAGGTAACGGCGAATGCGATCAGGAGTAGGAAAACGTACAAGCTTGCCAGCATGCCGATGAAATCGCTTACTTCGGGCCCGATTTTAGCCAGGTTAGCCGGCCTCGGCATGCCCAGATAACCCAGCAATTCGCCGCGGCCGCTCAAGCAGGGTCGAAACTGATTTTCAAAAATGTATGGACCTAAATTTACCACTACTTCATGGGCAGCGCCATGTTGAATCCCTAATAAAACGCGTGCCGAGTAGTTCATTTTAGAGGGCAAAATGCCTAGGTCGACGAGGTCTTTTCGGGTGCTGAATAACAAGCTTCCATCCGGTGCAAAAAGACCGGCATCAACGCCCATGTTTTTGGTCATGTCGGAAAAAGACTTGACCAACGTACCTGAATTGATCGTTGCACTGGAATCTCTGTAATTCAATAACGGCGCTTCGAGGCTGTTTTGAAGCGCTTCGGCCTGGTAATTGAAGTCGGAACTGGCGGCATCTTTGGCGGCATCCAGGAAGTGTTGATAGGTCAATAAGCCGATCACCAAAAATGAAACAGCCAACAATGACACATTCCACAAGTGGATACGACGTGCCAGCGAACCCTTTGCGGTAAGCCTGAAATCGTATTCTTCCGGCAAAAAATTGAAAATGGAATTGGCAAATGCCAAAACCAAAAGCAGCAGCGACGTCAATGTGAAAAATACGGCAAACAAATACACCTGCTTTAACCATCCGCCGGCAACATGTCCGACAGCAGCCTGCAATGAACCATCGGAATTTAAAGCAACTGCGTCAACCCGGTGTTCATCTTCGCTGCTCCAATCAATTGCTTTCCCTTTTTCTGCAAAAGGAATGGAAAGCGCCTGGAGGCTGCCCCGGCCTTGTTCAGCCAGGATATTGCCCTGATTTCTGACCGCAAAGGTGTACCTCGACAGGTGATTCAGGTTTTTGTAAGGGCGCCGGTAAAATAATTGAGTGTAAGCCTGATTCGGTGCGAGGTATTCATGCTCCAATAAAACATACACCTGTGCTTTTTGACCGACGTCGATTCCCCGGACGCCTGCAAATCGGAGCAAATATTTGGATTTACCGTTATTGATGCGTAAAAAACGCAAATCAGGGTTTGACCCTATGGGTTGTGCGGCATTCCATTGTACTTCAACCACTTCCTGGTAGGTGAGTGTTTGACCGAGTAAAACTGGCTGGTTTTCCTGGTCAAAAGCTGCTACATTCAGCCTGTAGTGTTGGAAAAGGTAGTTGTGGCGCAGTACCAAACTGTTCAGGTGAGCGCGCACTTCGGAAATGTCGGCTTTGAAAGGCCAGGGTTTTAATATCCGGCTAATTTTTGCAGAGTCCTGTTGGATATCAGCCAATAAAACAGGCAAGAGCGGTTCTGCTGCTGAACTGTCGCGCTCAACTACCAGTGCCTGTGCATATTGAAGGCGAAGCGCTCGGTCATTTTCACCATTGTAGTGATAAAGCAATGTGGAGGCAAATCCGGAGAACAGCAACACCCAAACAACAATCCAACCGAACCCATTGCCTTCCCAACGCACAAAAGTATCCATTGTGACGGCATACAGCACTGAAACGGCAACGGCATATACCAATTGAATATCCAGGCTCACCGCAACCACCGCAATAACCGCGGCGCCAAGGCCGATAGCAATCCAGCGTTGCATTTTGCTCAGTTCCAGCTGACGGACGGTAAGTGCCAGTCGGTGACCAAATAAAAATAACCCTGAAATAAAAATGACCAGACCGGTCAATGCCAGCCAACCGCCGGCTCCGATCGTCAGAAAGTTGTCAAAGTCGAATCCGATCCGGCTATTGAAAATCAATTGTCGGGCCACTAAAATGGTTAGTGGAATTGCCGCCATGATCAATGACATACTGAGGCCGGCAATACCGGCCTTTAACCCGGCAGGTAATTGATCCAGTTTTTCAATCCGGTAATTCCGGTGAAAATAGATCATGACAAACACAAGCAATGCCACATGGATTAACCAGTCGCCGATGGATCGACCGATCAAATTAGCATGTTCGAATGTTGTATTAAAAAGCGAAACACTTGCGAAGGTGTGCTGTGTCCAGCCTGTTGATGTGTTCAGGTATAGCACAATTCCAACGGCTGCAAAAAGTAAAGCAGCTCCGGCAGAGGGTCTTAATTTGGAAGAAATGGCCCGGGCTATTTGGTTCAAAAGGCTGAAAAAAGTCAAAAACATCGCTGCCCATGCTCCCAGTTTGAGCCAGGTTAACCATCCGGATTGCAATGGGCCGGATGCTTCCAGACCGCACACCACCGTATTGCCGGCAATCTGCACTTTAGGTTGATTACCTGAAGGCTGTGACGTTATTTGTAAATTCGAGGAAATTTGTTTGTTTGCAGGAAACATGCCAGACGCTTCGGAGGCGCTGAAATTTAATTCGTACCGGATGGGTACCAAGGTGGTCCTGAATACGCTGTTGTTTTGTTCGGTTTGAACCAAAAACCATCCGAGTGGCAAACGCACCGTTTTATACCTTTCAGCCGTGGAAAGCTCTTTCAGATTTCGGGCCGGCGGAATCGCTTTGGTGTTCGACCAGGCAATTAAAGAGTCGGCAGTGTGGATCAGAACGGTGTATGGTTTGCTTTCGTGTTCCTCAAATTGTTGAACAGTTGAGTCAGCAGTGCTTGTCCATGATTTGGCGTCTATGATTTGTTTTTCCAACCAGACGCCTATTTCCTGGGCATAGGCATCCATCAGAGAACTGTTGTCTTCTTGCCTGCCTGCCGTTACTGCAACGGCAAATAGGATCAACATGACAACTACATAAAGGAGCAAACGCTTTACCATATCGGGAAGTGGTGGTTTTTTGCGGATTATCGGGAGTGATTATGAGCAAATGGTGGCCAAATGCGCGGGCAAAAGTATCGATACTTGTTGATGCTTGGCTGATAATACTATGGAAAAATAATGCCAAGTTTTTTATCTCATGAAGAAAATACAATCAGTTTTGAAAACATGCGCATTTTTTTCTATTTTGAAGGGCTTGCTACTTCCTGACTCACTATAATGCACTGTTTGTTTTCAAAATCTCGACAAGCCCAAACACAAATTGATTAAAATCACAGCAAAACCTCTTTCCTTTGTGGCGCCACAAACCGCTCTGTCGCCTTTCGGGGAGGAAAGTCCGGACAACACAGAGCATCGCACCGCCTAACAGGCGGAGTTCCCGAAGCAGTTCGGGGGCATAGAAAGTGTCGCAGAAAATAACCGTCCCGGGCTAGTTCCGGGGTAAGGGTGAAAACGTGCGGTAAGAGCGCACGACCGCGGCGGGTAACCGCAACGGGGGATAAACCTTGCGAGTTGAAATGCCATGTACACCTTGTAATTGTGCGGCTCGTACAGTTCCGAGCAATCGGAAGCAAGGGGGGTAGGCAGCGCAGATCCCGAGCGATCGGGACCAGATAAATGACAGAGACTCCGGCTTGCCGGAGGACAGAATCCGGCTTACAGGTTTGTGGTTTTTTTCAATTCCAATCATATTCAATCATGAAATCCTTACTTTTTGTTTTCCCCCTGATGGCTTGCTTTTTGTTGTCCTTTTCACCTGCTAAAAAAAAGATGCGCGTCGTGTTTTTTGGCGATAGCATCACAGAAGCCGGCGTTCAACCGGGTGGGTACATCGCTCAAATGCGGGATACCCTGGTCGCGGAAAACAAAGGCGAAGCATTTGACCTGGTAGGCGCCGGAATCAGCGGCAACAAAGTGTATGATCTTTATTTGCGTCTCGAAACCGATGTATTGGCCAAAAAGCCAAAAGTGGTAGTAATTTATGTCGGTGTGAATGATGTTTGGCACAAACAAACTCATGGCACCGGAACAGATGCCGATAAATTCAAAAAATTCTACGACGCTATTATCGCCAAACTGCAGAAAAAAGGTATTCAGGTCATCATGTGTACGCCTGCTTGTATCGGAGAGAAAAAGGGCGGCGTTAATCCGCTTGACAAGGAGCTGGATACTTACTCCGATATCATCCGTGGCATTGCCAAAGAAAAAAATTGTAAACTGGTTGACCTGCGCAAGGCATTCACCGAATACAATGCAGCCAATAACATTAGCGATCGCTACAGCAGCATTCTGACCACCGACGGGGTGCACTTGAACGCCAAAGGCAATAAAATGGTTGCCGAAATGATCCTGGCGGCGATGGAAGAAATGAAGTAATAAAACGATGCGGCGAGGCTTATTCTGCGTATATAAACCTCGCCGCAAAACATAACAATCCTTTGCTGTCTGGCTATTTGATGACCACCAGCTTTCCTGTTCCTTTAAATTGTTTGGCTTGTACGTCGAATGTGTAGACCCCGTTAGGTATGCCAGCCAGATCAATGCTTACTTCATCGGCGTTATCAACAGTTTGAACAAATACCAGCCGGCCTGTAAAATCCCAGCACCTCAACACAGCATCGTCGCCCGAAAATCCGGGCAACCGGACCGTTGCCACTTCGGATGCCGGATTCGGATAAACCTTTAATATTTGCAGATCCGCTGTTTCAACCGAAACCGTGCAGTCAAATGCCGCATTGTGTTGAACCAGATTGGCATATGAACTGGTGCAACCCGTTTCCAGATCAGTTACCACCAAGCCGTAGGTACCCGTGTTCATCGAGCAATACCAAATTCCCGTTTCTCCCGGAATAGGATTGGTACCCAGATACCATTGCAGCGCATATGTTGAGGGCAATGCCGCCGTATCGTATACCCGAAGTGAGTTGTTGTAGTTGTACCATACCGGCGATTCCGGCAGTGCATGGAACTCAATAAACTGCGGATTTGAAATGGCAACGCAGCCATATTGTGAAATAATACGCGCCTGATAATGACCGGTTTGGGTGGGTTTGTAGATGAAGTCGGTAGCTCCTGAAATCAAATTGCCATCACGCAGCCATTCATTACCACTGCCATAAGAAGACACCAAAACCAAATCAGTGGCGCCTGCGCAGGTTTCCGAACCGGCAGGTGCAGAAACCACCGGAGCAATCGGTTGCGGGTAAACAATGACGGTATCGACGGAAAAAATCTCTTCAACGGGATGAACAATGTTAAGTACGACGGTAATTCCACCTGAAACAAGCGTGTCGCCACTCAACAAATTGAAAGAAATCTGTCCGCAAAGGTCATCGCTTCCTTCAATTCCGCTGTCTTCATCCCAAACACGCAAAATGTAATTGCCCTGGTTCAACCTTAACCCAACCGGAAATACATAAGGCAATGAAATATTTGAAATATCCGGAGATGAATCAAAAATGATCGGGCCGTTGTTAGGAGATGAAATTTGAAGGTACATGTCGGGTGCGCCCAAGCCCAGGGCATCGGAACAATCGGCGTCCAATACTTTAATGCTTTCCAGGGTATAACCGGCGGTATCAACAATTGCGTGATATGATACAGGATACATGCCAACCTCCGAGTAGGTGTGGGGTGGCGGGTTTTCACCGGTGTACAAAGGAGAGCCATCGCCAAAATCCCAGCTGTAAGTAAACCCGCTGTTGCCGCCAGACGGAACCATATTCGTGAGCATAACCGTCGTCGAGCCGCAACCTTCCGGGTCGGTCATCGAAAAACCTGTGGTGTTGCTCACCTTCGGTGCGATATACAGCGACATTGGGAACGTAGCTTCCTGTGCAAGGAAAAAGATAGTGGCCCTTAAGGTGACGGTCAGTTCAAAGGAATCTGATTGAAAAGGAGTGCCGCAAATTTTGATACACCCGTCCGTTTCGGTCGATACGTCAAAATTGAATTTGTTGGGCTGCCAATACATGCCGGCCGGCAATCCGTCGATCGCCACGATCTCAAATTTGGTAATCGCCAGCCCGGGTGGGGTGGTGCTGTCGAGTGCATACACCGGCGTGGTTGTTTTAGGAAGCCTGAATGAAAGGTCATGATTGTAAACACTCCCAACAACGCCATCGGGTAATTCCGGCAAATAAACCGTGTCGACCGGCAATCCGGCGGGTACGTTCACCGAACATCCCGGGCAGCCGGTTTGCGCTTGAATGAAGGAGGTGAGTAAAAGTGTTGTCAAAATGGTGAGGGTCAAAGTGCGCATAAGCATAGCGATTGATGAAATGAACATTCAGTGGTTTTTAAAAATGTTGCATGCATTCCAAAAGTGCACAGGCCCGCCCAGCGGCCGGCAGCCGTGAAACTTTTCGAGAGCGGGCGAACAACCTGTGCGCTCAAGCACAGGTCGATGTAAAAACGGAGTATGTAAAGTTGGCGAGTTGATCAGCCGGCGAAGCCGATCGGGAATAATGATGAGAACGGGAAGAGCGGCAAACTTAGTATGTTACCGCGGTAT
This sequence comes from Saprospiraceae bacterium, assembly GCA_016787465.1. Classification (GTDB taxonomy): domain Bacteria; phylum Bacteroidota; class Bacteroidia; order Chitinophagales; family Saprospiraceae; genus M3007. The sequence continues at coordinate 7,959 of JAEUUR010000331.1, forward strand.
TGCAAAATCAAATATATGGAATCTTTAAACTTCAAAGACTTATTCTGGTTTTAGCTTTTACCTTGTGTTGGTAAAAACGCCATATCTTCAGTTATGAAATATGTCATCCTGCTTCTGAAATTGATCATCTTCGTCGCCCTGCTGCTCATTCGACTCAATGAATGGGACATCACATGGTTGTACGCACATTCAAAATACAAGAGTTACTTTGACTATTACAAGGACACTATTGCGAATATCGCCCTGTTTTTGATGTTCCTCGATTTTGTCCAATTTATCGCCGTGTGGTTGTACCGACGGCGACATAAGGTGCGTGGTGATGATAATTTTGTCATTGGTGTCGGGCAGATTTATTCCCTCTTGCTGGTAGTTGGAATTGTGGTAGGCATTTTATCTTTATTCCAGATTGATGCCCGGCAACTTTTTACCTCGCTTTCTATCGTTTTTGCCGGTTTGGCGCTGCTAACCAAGGATTATATTTCCAACATGATCAACGGCATGATCATCACCTTTTCCGGCCAGCTAAGTATTGGCGACAACGTACGAATCGGTCAGCACAGGGGTAAAATTACGGATATAACCCTTCAAAATATCCACCTGCTGAACGACGACGATGATATGATCTACATCCCCAACAACCTGTTGCTCATCTCAGAAGTTGTTAACTACACCAAACGGGAAATCAAACGAACCAGCATCGAATTTGACATCGACCTTCGTCATTTGAAAACCGTTGAAGACCTCGAGCGCAGCCTTATTGAGGTGCTTTCTCCATTCCAGGATTTGATCCAACCCGAAAGTTATTACCTCCGCGTAGCGGAAGTTAGGAAAGACAGCGTAGCCTTGAAATTCCAGTATATTCTTAAAGAACCCAACAAAGACCTGGAACGCCTGATCCGGCGAAAAACCATCAGGAGGCTGGTTGAAATCATCAGCGAACGCGAAAAAATTGCCGACCGCATACCCGATCTTCCCGACTTGCCTGGGCACGCCGTGATTTGACAAAATTGGAAAAACTCGTTATCTTTAAATTCAAAATGTAAATGGGGAAATTTAAAATGTAAAATTCTTTAACCAATTAACAAGACACGCCATGAAAAAATTTGACCTTGAAGACCGTCTCATTGAATTTGCAGACAAAATCATTGATCTGGTTGAAATACTTCCTGAGTCTTCAAAACCAGCCAGCCCCCTTGGCCGTCAGGTGCTGCGGTCCGGTACAGCACCGGCATTATTATATGGAGAAGTTCAGGGTTCTGAGTCACAAGCTGATTTTATTCATAAAAATCGACTTATTTTGAAAGAATTACGTGAAACGCAGATTTGTAACAAACTGATCAACAAACGCAGTTACGTCCCATCCGAATTTATGAAAAACTTGTTACAGGAAAACGGTGAGCTCGTTGCCATTTTCACCACCACTATTCAAACGGCCACGCGCCGTAAAAACTGATCCCCTTTACATTTTAAATTTTCCCCTTTACATTTTAAATTTTCCCCCTTTACATTTTAAATTTTCCCCTTTACATTTTCCCATGCCCAACCGCCTTCAGCACCAGTCGTCTCCATACCTCCAACAACATGCGCACAACCCGGTCGATTGGTACCCGTGGTCGGAAGAAGCGTTCGAACGAGCACGCGAGGAACAAAAACCCATCATTGTCAGTATCGGCTACAGCACCTGCCATTGGTGCCACGTCATGGAACGGGAATCGTTTGAAGACCCGGCGGTGGCAGCGCTGATGAATGAACACTATATTAATATTAAGGTAGACCGGGAGGAGCGCCCCGATGTGGACGCCATTTATATGGAAGCCTGCCAGATTCTGACCGGCGGCGGCGGCTGGCCGTTGAATTGTTTTCTGACACCGGAAGGCAAGCCGTTTTATGCAGGTACCTATTTCCCGCCTCGCCCGGCGCACAACCGCCCTT
>JAEUUR010000433.1 GCA_016787465.1 Saprospiraceae bacterium
TCGTTCGCATTGTAGAGAAGTTCATACTGGGTAAAAATTCGGTCTTGGTTTACATCGGAGGATTGTTCTGTTTGACAGGAAGCAAACAAAAGGGCCGTGAAGGCGAAAAGAAAAAAGGGTGTGGTTCGCATAATTGAATCAGATTTTGTTTGGTAGAAAACGTTCAATCAAGCGGTGAGTTACTTATGGATTGGTTAACCGGCGTTAAACCCATGTTATTTCATCTGGCCTAAAATTCACAGGTTACAATTCCAACCTCATCATCAAGTCAAGCTGCTCATCATCTCCCAGTTTGAACACATGCTGCCCAAATTCCACAAAACCGTTTTTTCGATAAAATTGAATGGCACGTTCATTTTTCTCCCAGACGCCCAGCCATACATAAGCCGCTTTGGCCTCCCTGGCTACCTGGATGGCCTTTTCATACAAAGCTTGTCCTACTTGCTTTCCGTGAAATTCTTTCAGCACATAAATTCGTTCAATCTCCACAGCGGTATCATCTTTTAACTCGGTTTGGGCCGCGCCGAAATTCAATTTTAAATACCCAACAACCTGCCTGTCGATCCGGGCAAAATACAACCGCGTGTTGTTGTCCTCAAACTCAGCAGTTAGTTTCTCCAAAGAAAAACCTTCCTCCAGGTATTTTTTCATGTTTTCCTCCGAATTGTCGGCTGAAAAAGTTTCGAAAAAAGTTTGCCTGCCGATTTGTTGCAAAGTTTCCATTTCACCCTGAGTTACCAGGTCTATACGGATGTAGTTCATTTCTTAACTTTAATCTGACAAATATACGCCCCACTGGAGCCAAAAACAAATCCCCCACGATGCTACATCGCAGGGGATTCTATAAATAAAATCTAAGACGCTTATCTGAATATTTCCACAAATCCTTTCAAACCTTCGTGATCGGGTGTCGGTTTGAAAATGTAGAAATAGGTGGCATCCGGCAAACCTCTTCCCGCTTCTCCGTACAATTCTCCTTTCCATGCTTTGCCGGGATCGTTACTGTATGGTGCAGCTTCGTACACTTTATCGCCCCATTGGTTGTACACCACGAGCTTGTTTTCCGGATAGGGTTCTGTGTCGAGGCAAGGAATCACGAGGATGTCGTTCAACCCATCGCCGTTTGGTGTAATGATATTCGGTATATAACTACAGATCCGCTCACGCGCCGTGATGGCAACAATTCCTTCGTCGCACAAATTCGGGCATGCTTTTGAACACAAACGGTAATTGAAATAATACGTTGTGTTTTTATTGCCGGCTTCAAAGGAGAACAATCCGTTTCCGTGGTTGCTCAATCCTTGCAGTGGAGTAACCACCGTGAGGGTGTAATCATCGGCTTCATAAGTGTCGTTCAACAATACATTGAAATCGGACAGAATACCGTTGGTTTCCACCTGGTAATCCACATCATCGGAAGCGTACGGCTGTTTGCCGATGCGCACCAGCGCTGAATCAAGCGGCGTGAAACAGCCATTCACTTTAGCAGTCACGGTGTAGAACCCGGTAAGGGTCGAATCCAATGCTGGAATCACCAGGTTGTTGTTGTCTTCGTATGGGGCATTTGGCCCAGTCCAGAAGTATTCCGCGCCACTGATGATGGTGGCCGAAAGTGTGATCTCATCGCCTTTGCAGCCAATGGCATCGCTGATTTGCGGGTTCAATGGCAACAGAGGCAGCACCTGAATTTGTACGGAGCACAAAGCAGTATTGCCGGCATCGTCTTTGGCCTGGAACGATAACGTGTGGTTGCCCAAATTGAAAACCTGATTGGTGATAGGGCCTGCAAGTTGGGTCACAACCGGTGCATCGCACTTATCGGTCGCATTAGGGTGCGCAAAAAACAACTCAAC
>JAEUUR010000497.1 GCA_016787465.1 Saprospiraceae bacterium
CGGAGGCGTGGTTCGCGGGAATTCGCGTCATTCGCGTTCCGGGTTTCAATTATTTTGTTGCTCGGCGCGGATTTGCCGGACCAAGTCTTCTTCGGCGCCGGCAAGGCGGGCGATGCGCTGATCGGAGAAGTCGGGGAATTCCGAGAGCAATCCGATGATCAGGTTGCGCTTTTCCTGTTGGATGCCCTGTTGGATGCCCTGTTGGATGCCCTGTTGGATACCCTGTTGGATACCCTGTTGGATACCCTGTTGTTCGCCTTTTTTGATAATCAGATCGTAAGTACTCATAGCATAGTCTTTTATGTCGGAAGGAGTTTCTTCAACAATCAATTCCCATTCATCATCGTCAAAGCTACTCGTCCACAGTAGATAAACGAGGAGCATCTCGATATAGTTTTTCTCCGGAGCGGAGAAGGGAGTATTTTCGAGATTCCGAAAAATGAGGCGGATGTATTTTTGCAGCCAGTTTTTTTCTCCCTGATGTTTGAGAGAAAGTAGTGTGTTGATAAGAAAGCCGGCGCGAAGATTGAGTAGTTGTTCGTCGCTGAGGTCGGAGAGATCAGTGAGCAAATAATCAAACTGCGGAAGATATGGTTGCAGGCTTTCATCCCATGAAGGGAAGTACTCGGACATAGCCTTGCGTTCCCAGCCTTCTTTGCCGTGATATAGGATAATGGGTATGACGAAGGGTAGCGGTAATTTTTCTTTGGCTGCACTTTCCCAAACTTCGAGAATGTACCGAAGGAGTTGAATATGCGGATATTTCTCTTGTCGGCTTTTGTGTTCAAAGAGAAAGGTAATAAAAACGGAACCAGTGTCTCCAAAAGGACAGGAATAAATGATGTCTGAAAAATGAGCGCGAAGTTTCCTGCTGACAAAAGAGCCGTCTATACGTTGGAGGGCATCTAATTGCAACTTGCCGACAATTTCTTCCGGCAAGAAGTTCAGAAGATAGTCGCGGGCCACTTCGGTCAAACCAAAGGTTTGCCTGAAAAAGTGGTCGTGAGGTTTGCGGGGTTTTTCCATGATAATGGGATTTGTAAAAATGAATAGATCATTGAAAGGGGTTACGCAAAATCCTTCCGATAATTTTGCTTCAGCTTCCGCCACCAAAGGGTAGGTCGCAGCCAATCGGGCTTGTACTGGAAGTAGTATTTTTTCATTTGTTCCAATGCGCTGAGCTGTTGGAAAAAGGTGTATTTATATTTTACAAACTGCTGGTCGGTGCGGGTCTGACTCAGGCCGCTGATGGAAAAATACGCGATGGCGAGATCGGCAAACTGTGTGCGTATCTGTGGGCGCTGAAAACATTGTATGATAAAAACCGCATCGGCGTTGAGTTTAAACTTCAAATCAAAAAGACCGATTTGCTCAAAGAGCAATTTTTTTACAAAAACGGCCTGATGACACATAAAATGTTTTTTCAGGTCGTTGGCGCTTACTTCATGCCCGAAAAACCTGCCCGTATCGCCCCACTGTACTTTGCCATAGAAAAAATCGCAGGGAGTTTGGCTGATTTGCGCCGCGACAGCAGAAAGCACGCCATCGTGGAGCAAATAATCATCGTAGCCCAAAAAATAAATCCACTCGCCGCTTGCCATGCCGATGCCTTTGTTCATAGCGTCGTAAATGCCTTTGTCTTTTTCGCTGACGACTTTCAGGCGGATATCCTGAGCGTATTCTCCAACAATGGCAAGGGTTTTATCACTCGATTTCCCGTCAATAATTAAATATTCAAAATCGTCGAAATCCTGTTGTAATACGCTTTCCCACCCACCGGCGGAGGTATTGCTCTCCATTGAGGACTACGGTGATGATGGTGAAGCGGGGAGTCATGTTGGTATTGGCTTTTAGCTGCTGGCTTCCGGCTGTTAGCTGCCGGCTGTTAACTTATGGCTGCCGGCTTGTAGCTGCTGGTACCGCCAACCGCCAACGGGCTACTTTTTTCGTACAAAAATCAGGTCGGCAAAAATGGGTTTTCCGTTGATCGGGCTGAATTGCTGATCGTACTGGCCGTGATATCGAAAACCGTGCTCGCGAAGCAGCTCATTGAGTTGATCAAAGGTGGACTGGCTTTCGTACAATTCTTCAAACATGACCTCCGCCAGAATAACTTCGACATGACGGAGCAATTGCGCAGCGCCTTTTAATACTTGATATTCATAGCCTTGCACGTCTATTTTTAGCAGAATTTTTTTGTCGGCGGGCCAGTCGGGAAACAGGCTGTCCAAAGTGCGGACGGCTACTTTTTGCTCCACTGTTTTTTGGGTGCCTGGATAATTCTGGTAATGAGCCGGCTGCATTTTCAGCAGGGAAGACGAGGGCGAAGAT
>JAEUUR010000505.1 GCA_016787465.1 Saprospiraceae bacterium
CGAAGCACGCTCCACAATTAACAACATCAACATATAACCGCTGTTGCTGTACGAGAAATTGCTGCCTGGTTCAAAAGCCAATACGGGGTGTCGCTTCAGCCAGGACAGCAGATAATCCATCGTCAGGCGCTCGTTACTGGTATTGCTTTGTAACGACATCACTTCCGGAAGACTGTATATTCCACTGGTATGCCCGACCAAGTGATCAATGGTAATGGGCCGACCGAAGTCGGGCAACTCAGGAATGTACTTGTGAATCGGATCGCTGCGATGCAATTTGCCCTGTTCCTCCAGCAACATAATTGCCGCGGCGGTAAACTGTTTACTCACCGAACCCATGCTGAATGAAGTAGTTGATGTGATTGGGCGATTTAGTTCTAAATCAGCCATCCCGAATTGTTTTTCGTAAAAGATGCGGCCGTTTTTGACAATGCAAACCGCAAATCCGGGGTCTTCCGGCGCAGGCGCCTTGGTTTTTAGCAGGCTGTCGAGTACAACGGGCAGTACGGCATCCGGAATTTGGCCAAAAGCATTCGAAACTACTGCCAGGCAGCAGCAAAAGATGAATAAGCGCATGGAAAGTCGTTTTTATGTTGATGTAGTTTTATGAAGGCAGGTTGTAAAGAGCATAATTTTTCTTTTAAATTCCACAGCCTCCAATGCGTTAGATTCATCTGTGTCTTATTCGCTGCATGATGTAAAAACAATTGTAATGGCCGCTACAAATATTACGGCGCGATGCGCCTCTTTGTTAATTTGGGGCCACGTTTTTAGTGGGATCACATTCAGTATAACGTTTTTTATCCATGAAAAAAAGTCTTGTTTCAACCTTCGCAGCACTGCTATTTTTGACCTTTCACCATCATTGTTCGCTCTTCAAAAACACCAGGCCTTCAACTGCCAAGGCTTTCAATTTGAATGAGTTGGCGACATATGGTCAGTACGTTTATCAAAAAGAAAAATGTGCCATCTGCCATACGTTTCAGGTAGAAAAAGCGAGGCATAAAATCGTCAGTTTGGACGGACTTGGAGGCAAATATTCCGGTCTTTGGTACTACTACATGCTCGCAGATCCGCAGGTTGTCAACCCGGAAGCAACCATGCCTGGATACCCGCATCTTTTTAATACGGCGCTCGACAAACGTCAATTCCAAAAATTGACACTCGGACAAACACCGGAACAGTTGGAATTCAGCTGGAACCAACTGATCGCACAGGCAGATACGTTGAAAACAGAAATCAACGACCAGGGCGAACAACAAGTATCTCATTCAGAAGTGCTCGCATTGATCGCATTCCTGCAACAGCTCCCTGCCAGTGCCGGTAAAATCAAAAAGGACAGCCTGGAAATGGCCCGTTTTAAGAAGGAAGTTTATGACTGGGAATCGTTGCTGGCCGATCAAACCAGCCTCCTTCACCGTACAGCCGCTAACCCTGAAAACATGGCTGCGGGGAAAGTTATATTTAACAACTATTGTATTCTTTGTCACGGGCACCAGGGCCAGGGTGGAATCGGCCCCAACCTGACCGACCCATATTGGCTCCACGGCGGCAAACCAGCGTCTGTACTTCATACCGTTGTGTACGGCGTGCCGGAAAAAGGAATGCCTGTCTGGGGTAATATGCTGACACCCAAAGAAATAGGAGAGATCGTTGCTTATATCCAGTCGATCCAGGGCTCGAACCCGCCCGATGCCAAAGCGCCGCAAGGAGCGAAAGAGTGATGATTAATAGATTA
>JAEUUR010000536.1 GCA_016787465.1 Saprospiraceae bacterium
ATTAACAGTGGTGAACACCCTCGGACAAACAGTTCGCAGTGAAGTAGTTTCAGAAAATGCCCAGATACACACCATGCAGGTGCGCGATTTACCACCTGGAAATTATGGATTGGAAATCAAGGCAGGGGCTTTCAGTGATATGGTGCGTATTGTTATCACGAATTGACTATCCGCTATCAGGAAACAATGTGGCGGAATTGGAAATTAGGGAAATTAGGGAAATTAGGGAAATTAGGGAAATTGGGGAAATTGGGGAAATTGGGGAAATTGGAAAAAAAATTTCTATTTTCTATTTTCTATTTTTTGTTTCCTAATCGCGGATAGTCAATTAAAAGAAAATCGCCTGAGCTTCCCGAAAAGTGTTGGCGTGCGCTTCGACGATATCGACTATACGGCGTGAGTAGCCGCCGCCCATACTGGCTACCACCGGTAAGCTGTTTTGTTTGCAGAACTCAAAAACAGTTTGATCACGCGCGCGGCAGCCCGCGCGCGTGATCGCCAACCGCCCTAATTGATCCGTTTCCAGGATATCAACACCGCTTTGAAAAAACACAAAGTCGGGTTCAAATTCATCAGCCAATCGCGGAAGTGTGTTGCGGAGCGTAGCCAGATAAGCATCATCTGTAATGCCATCCTGCAAACCAATGTCGAGGTCGGACTTTTCCTTGCGAAGCGGATAATTGCGTTCCCCATGCATAGAGAAAGTAAACACACGGGGTTCATCCTGAAAAATGCGGGCCGTTCCATTGCCCTGATGCACATCCAGATCAACAATCAAAATACGTGAAGCCAAACCATGCTTCAGCAGGTAATTGGCGGCAATGGCCTGATCGTTGAAACAACAAAAACCCTCTCCCCGATCAGCAAATGCATGATGGGTGCCACCTGCAATATTCATGGCACAGCCGTACTCAAGGGCAAACAAAGCGCATTGTAAGGTGCCCTGAGAAATATGCCTGCCCCGGCGGACGAACTTTTCATTGATCGGAAACCCAATTGCCCGAATTTCTTTCTCCGAAAGCGTCAGTTGGGTCATTTTCTCCCACCAGGCATCTGTATGAGTAAGCAATGCCGTTTCAGCGGTCAATTCATCCGGGTGAAACAAGTTGGAATTTGTAACCGTACCTTCCCACAGCAGTTGCTCCGCCAGCAAATCGTATTTTGCCATCGGAAAGCGATGACCTTCCGGCAGTTCATACCTGTAAATGGGCGAAAATGCAATTTTTAACACCGGATTGAATGGTTCGATTGTTCCGACAATCAGACTATTTTGAGTTATCAACTGGCATGACCTTCTGGAACAGCCTATTGAAAATAATGTTTCACAAAATTTTCAGAATCGAATCAATCGGAACAATCGAATCAATTACTGCACGGCCACCTTCAAACTAAATTGCCCATTGCCGGTTTTCAGATTCAGCTGATACATTCCTTTGGGCAAATCCAGTCCTTCAAACGGAATGGTGTTAATGCCCTGATGAATTTCCAGGTCGAATGCTTTGATCAATCTTCCCTGTGCATCGATCAGGCTGAATTGAAGAACTTCCGTTTGCTTGCAGTGGATGGTGACCCAAAAATCACTTTCGGTCGGATTGGGAGCAACTCCAACACTCAAATTTTCTGTAATTTCAGTTAAGCCCACCGCGGAATTAACCGTGACATCCGATGTTTTGAGCACAGTTTTGCATTCATTAGTTGCACTTAAGGTTACTGTGTATGTTCCAGCAGAGGCATATGTGTGAACTGGATCAACTTCCGTGCTGGTAAATCCGTCGCCGAAATCCCACAGGTACGAATCGGCATTGGCGCTGCCATTTGTAAAGGTGGTGGTCAGTGCGTTGGAATTGAATGTAAAGCTGGACACTGGGAATTGCAGCACTGTTACCTGCAAAAACGCCGTATCCGCCCCGTTTGGGTTTGTTGCGATGAGCCGGACGTTCTTGAGTCCGCCGGTTGCGAAGGTTACTGAATGCGGCCCTGGGCCTACAGCGGTTCCGGGAATTGATAATGGTCCAAAATTCCATTGGTAGGTAGCATTCGCTGAAATTTGATCAGCACTGAACTCCGCCGGCGCCTGACGGCAGATGGAATCTGGTGGGTTCAGAAATGCAGCCACCGGCGGCATAGGAGGCGCTTCGAATGGCTGAATTCCGATGTTGTCGATAAACAGGCTGTTTCCATATCCATTGAGGGAAACAAACCGTACCAAGGCTTTTTGTCCGGCGTAAGCCGTTAAATCCAAGGTGACTTTTTGCCAGTCCGACAAATTAAGCGGAACATAAAAAGCCGCTTGATTTGCCGCTGTAGCCAAATCAGGGTCGTATTTTTCAAAAAGTGTAATTGGCGTTGCACTAAAATCACACCCGGGCAAAATCTCCACCTTCAAACCATCTGAAAAAGCAGCCGAGTACCCACGGTGCGCCAGGTGAAAAGTCAATTGGGGAGAATCGACGCCCATCAGATCAAAGGGAATCATGTATAAATAATCGATAGCCGCATCATCCGAATAGTTGAAGTGATCCATATAAATTGCCCGGGTATTGTTTCCATCAAAACCAACCAGGTTAGCCAGTTCGGTCGACAATTGCCAGGTAATGGATTGATCCGGATTATGCACCAACCAACCGACCGGCGGTTCTTCCAAGTTTTCGAAGGTTTCCAAAAAGGTTCCGGTAACGCCAGATGTCAAATAGGGCAAAACCAAATCAACGCTGTCGTTAAAACTAATTACATCCGCTGCGTAGGTCGACCAAAGCTTGAGTTGTATGGTATCATTGCCCAACAGGGTGATAGGCGTTTGAAAGGTGTAATCGATTGACTCACCAACCTGCAAATCAGGTATAGATTCCGTGACGGGGGGATTGTCGTCGATCTGGTACGAAATAGTAGCTCCAGTGATCGGGTTTTGTCCTTCATTAACCAGTTTGATCACCACCGGTTGGGTTGCTGAGTTGCAGGTCACAATGAGATCACCGCCTGGTTGAATCAAATCCCTGACGCCTAGGTCGTGTGTTTGCGGACAATTTTTAAGCTGACCGGGCCAATGGTACGCCACCTGCCTGCGACCTAATAAGCCATTTGAATAGGTAGCCGCCATAGAAACCCATTTTTCTGAGGCCGGGTCTGTGATCGGGAAAGTAACCACATTGGAATCTGCTGTACCTACTAAATCCATATATTTTTCGCCCAGCAGGTAGGCGTTATAACTTAGTGTGTCGTTGGCCGGCGTGCATTGAACCGTCATGGAGGTGGGGCACACCTGCGATACTTCCAAATTCGCTGCAAGCGGCACTATGGTGAACGGCAGGTCATTCTGATCTTCGAAACTTCCGCGGCTAACCTTGAAATAAACCGTACCACTGACGGTATTAGGCACGGTCCAGTTGTACATCCTTCTCGTCGACAACTGATTACCAATAGGAGTAAAAGTTGTGCCGCCGTCCGTGGAATAACTCAATTGAAAATTTTCGGTGTTTCCGGGCGCGTCCCATTGAATTCTTTGAGCCTCGCCTGGGGCAAATCCTTCGCCTCCGTTGGGGTAAATCAATTTAATGCTGTCGTAGACGAACTCCCAAACCAAATGGTAATCCTGCGGGCCGAAGGGCACGTCGGTACCTGTCAATTGTACCTGATAGGTTCCTTCAGCGGGCAATGAAATAGTGACTTGCTCTACATTATTCAGGGAGTCTCTTCCGCGTACAGCCGGGGAGTTCAAAGCGGTAGTATTGGGTGTCGGGTTCAATTTCCACGGTAAATAAGTGGTAGCACCATCCGGTGTGATCACTTTCAGATCCAGGTCGTTCAACAACGCTTTTGAGTTCTGGGGAGTCGACGGAGGATCGGCCCAAACTATCATGAAACGAACTTGGTTCAGGTTTGCAGGAACGTTCACCTGATGTGTAGTGGTTCCGTTGTTATCAACTGCACCTGCAACATAATTCTGACTTGTAAGTAATTTATAAGCTCTCCAGACATTAATATGCCCCCAGCCGAACCTGAAATCCGGGCCGGCATTTCCCAGGTCGTTAGCGGTGTTCAATATCGCGGCTTTAAGCAAAGCTGAAGGAGGATTC
>JAEUUR010000583.1 GCA_016787465.1 Saprospiraceae bacterium
GGCGTGGTGTACACCACCAACAAACGGGTTTGGGAGCACCGCGAAGATTTTAAACAAAAACTGCGCGACTTGCGATGCAGCGCCATCGATATGGAAACGGCAACGATTTTTGCAGCAGCATTTAAAAACCAGATGCCGGCCGGCGCCCTGCTGCTCGTCAGCGATATGCCCATGACCCGCGATGGTGTAAAAACCGAAGCCAAAGACAAGGAAACCACCGCCAATTTCGCGCACATCCATCTCGCGGTTGGAATCGGCTCCCTCAAACAACTCATGAACAGCGGCCTCACCGTCAAACACCTGAGATTTTAATTATAGCGCTGTGCGCTTCAATTTCGTGACATCACCACGAAACATCTGTAGTAGTAGGCAGTAGTAGTAGTAGGCGCATCGCGCCGTAACATTTGTAGGCGCATCGCGCCGTAACATTTGTAGGCGCATCGCGCCGTAACATTTGTAGGCGCATCGCGCCGTCATATTTGTAGGCTGACGAAGCCCAGGTGGAATTTTACCGCTCGGAAATCAAACCCCAAACCCGTATCCGGGCGGCCCACGGCCATGTTGACACCAAAAATACCCGCCGGCGTTTCGAAATTCAAACCGGCGCCCAAACCCGCCGGCCGCAAAAAAACACGGGTATTGGCTGTTATATTCTCCACGTACCCCCAATCGGCAAATGCGCCGATAAAAGAGTTTCTGCCAATGAGTAGTCGCCACTCTACCGTTGCCACGGCAAACCTGCTTGCCTGTAAACTTTCTTCATTGAACCCCCTCAGCAGTTTGTTGCCCCCGAGTCGGTATTGTTCATTGGCATACAAAGGCTGGTTGGAAAAAATACCGCCTGCACGAAGGCTGAGTTTAAGGACGCTTCTCGAAAAAACAGGCAAATACCATTCTGTGCGCGTTTCAAGTTTGAAGCGGCTGGAACGCAGTTCGATGGAATCGTACAGCGAAGCGAAGGTAAAATCTGGGTTTGCAGGATCCGTTAACGACTCGATCTGGTTGTTCTTTAAAACACGGTTAAAACCGGCGGATCCTTTCAGATTCACCATCCAACCTTTGCGCGGATTGAAGGGATAATCCAGGTTGGCCAGGAAGGTTTCAAGCCCAAAACCGTTTTGGCTTAAATCCAGTGTTGCAGGCAAGCGACGCGCGGCGATCAGCTGGGCCGTGTCTATTTTTTGAAGCGTATTGGTGCGGTTTTCCCAGAAAAAGCGAAAAAAGTTTCCCTCCTGGAGCAAATACTGAACGCCTAACTCGGTTTGTGCGTCGACCCAGGTGCTGTCGCGTTTGAAAATATTCAAACGGCCGTCGACGCCAAAAACGGTACCGAACAGATACGGTACGGCGCCACGCACGTCGAGCTTTTGGGTTTCAGGGCGGAGGCGTTCCATTTCAATGGAAAATCGTTCGCCCAGGTTGAGGGCATTTTGGAAGGCAGCGCTCAGCGAGCCATTGATCAGCACCTTGCCTTCATTTTCAGGTTGGGGTAAAATACCGAGGATCAAATCGAAGCGGCCGGCTCGTTTCTTTTGCAAAAACAGGTTAACGGTGGCTTCGTTGCCTGAAAAGGTAACGCTGGGATTGGCCGTACTCTCCGCAAACAACAACGTATTGAGTTGCTCGCGCAGGCGCAGGATACGCGCGCGGTTGTATGGGTTGCCCGCGCGCAAGCCCAGGTAGTTGGGCAGGAAATATGCCGGCAGCTTAACGTCGCCGTTGTTTTTTAACGCTTTGATGGTAAAATACCGGTTTTGATCGACCCGCAACAAGGCGACAACGGCCCCTTTTTCGTCGACCAGCACGCTATCGAGCGCAACAGAGGCAAAGGGATAGCCGTTGTTTTCAGCAGCCTGAAGGATATTTTTTTGAAGATCAAGCAGTTCGGCATGACGCAGTTCCAGTCCATCGAACGGGTTGCCGCGGTATCCGGCTGTCGACATCCAGGCTGCCGAAATTTCATCAGCGGGGCGGAGTTTGAGCCATCGCATGAGCGGGCCGGAGAACCACTTGGCCGACCAGGAACTGTCGGGGCGCATGTGCAGGCTGTCGATAGAAACGGCCAGGTAGGCACGTTCGCGAAAATGCCGGAGCAGTGCCCGGCAGAGCGAATCGGCGTTGACGGGCGGTTTTAGTTGAAAGGCGATGCCGGATTCGGTGATTTGCGCAGTGGCGGTTTTGAAGGTGCGCAATTGTTCCAGCATCGAGCCTTTTTCTGCGGGAAAGACCTCCAGATAGACCAGGTTATTTTGCCCGGTCAGGCAAAGCGGGAAGAGGAGAAACAGGAACAGGCCTCGCATGCGTATGTTGGCGTATTTTGAGGGTAAATGGTTGGATGGGGAATTAGGTAACCGGTCAGGTAATAAAGGATCACTAGGAATTTGTTGTCGAATTTGACAAATAATTTCGACAACAAATTTTGCAAGCTAAACAATGCCGCTTATATTTGCTACCAATAGATTTTCAGGATTGCCTCTTTGCAATTCAATTTAAACACAACAACTACACAATGACTGCCACACACAACTGTGCACATTTTTTGTGCCTATCCGTTATTCCACACTTTTTACCGGAATCGTTTAACCCAATCTTTTCAGGATAACCAGCGCCTGAGTGATACCGTTTTGTCGCTTGCTGCGGCAATTACGAAGTTTCCCTTTTGTCAATTTCCCGTACAGTTTTAGCATCGATACGCAGTGCTGCGTAGCCGGCGCTTGCATTTGTTTTTACCAAACAATTAAACCTGAAAAGGGGGCGATAGTTGCCGCTATCACCCCCAGGCCCCTTTATCCCCCGGTAGATCCGAAACGGCCGGGTAAAAGAAGCGGAGTAGGGTTATAAAAAACCAATGTAAAAGTATGAAAAACGAGGTTCTTCATGCAAGAAATGTGGCGTGGCACAAAGCAGGGCTTTGTGTTCTGTTCACCATCATGTTATTATCCAACCTGCTTGGTCAGGGAGCTGGGAATAACGTACCTATCAATTTTTGCGGCGTGTATCATGCTGTTCCGCCCAATGGCAGCAATCCAGATTCGATTATTTCAGACCGTTTTGGCAACAACTTCGACTTAGAGGATCTTTGGGTCGCCGCATCTTCGAATCAACAGGGAGGATGCCCTGCAAGCGGCTATTTTAATCCAACCTATTACGGCAACGTTCCTCAACAAGCGATGCCGGTTGTATGCCAGGTGTTGCAGGATGTTTCGAATATCGTTCGGCAAAGAACCGCCGAAATGGATTGCGGACCGATTGCCCCCCAATCCGTTGAAATTCAGGTTGCCTGGCTGAATTTCGCAGCCCCCGATCCTGCTGTCGTCGCAGAACTAGACTTACAACTGCCTTTGCCTGCATCAGGAGGTATTGGAACGCCTTTTTATTCCAACCCATTCGATAATGGCTGCAAAGAAGTTGCGTTAGATCGGCCTTTTATCAAAATCAACGGCGGAAGAGCGGTGCCCGCTGGCGTTTTTGACGGGCGCATTTTGATCAACTCGACATACAACTGGAATTTTAACAGCAATTTACCCACCGGCGGTTTTCCAGGGAAAGTCGATTTGTATTCGGTTTTACTGCATGAAGTGATGCATTTGATGGGATATGCTTCCAGAATTGGGTTTACGGATGCTTATTCCTTGTGGGATCAAACTTTGCGGGTGGTGGATAATTATCAGGCCGGCGGCGGCGGCAATATGCCTGTTCGAGCTATTCGCAACCCAAGCGGTTGTGTAAGCAATTGCTGGGAAAAAATGCCCAATTTCAACACGATCGCTTTGAATTCCTGTAGTCCGGCCAACCCGAATGGTATGGATCTCGTGGTTGGCGACGCTGCGCTTGCGCCGATTGGAGGCAATCCGAATATCGATCCGAACGACGCCGATGCGTTTAACGGCATGCTCAGCCATTTAAGCGTGAATTGCAGCGGACAGAACATCCAATATGTGATGCAATCGGGTATTCCACCAAACATTGCGCGGCGAAATATGACCAATGCTGAGCAACAGATTTTTTGCGCGTTAGGGTATCAGGTACAATCTCCAACGGTCAATTGCAATGGTTGTTACAACATCGCTCATTGGGATAGGGAGTATGATGTTGAAGCCCCTTGTTGTTTTAAATCAAGAAATGTATGCGCCGGTGAAACAATTGAAATTACCAATGAAGAACTTTTATGCAACGATATTACCAATGGAACAAGCCAAACAGTAACAAGAGTTTGGCCAATAGATGCGCCCGGAATCAATGTTTCTCCGAATGGCAATGGAACAGGATGGTTGGTTACGATTCCTCCCGGTTATTCTATGAATGGCGCTTGGTTTAATTACACAGTGACAGGCTGTGATTGCAGACAACACAATATGAGTTTCAATATCCGCATAGATCAACAATGTCCGGAATGTGTTTTTACGCCTGACCCATGTGATAATTTATTGTGTGTGAGTGATTTCGAAAACTTCACCAATACAATAGATATAGAAACACATCTGGGGTGGCCGGTATTTTTTCAGGGGGCAGCTCTGGAAGGGTCTCCAGATCTGATCGTGACTAATACAAACAACCATTACCTATTTGTTGGAAATTATGGCTACGCCCGTGAAGCGGTCAATCTCGAGCTTCAAAAATGCATTGAGCCTGGTTGCTCACTTGAAATGAGTATGGATTTATCTGAACAGGCCGTGAACAACAGCAGGTTGGAAATATGGGGAAGCCCCGGTCGGCCTTGTGAAACCGATGTACTCGGCGCCCAGCCAATTAACAACAACTGTGACCAAAATACGGCTTGCGACCTCAGCTACACCTTTGAATCTATTTGCATTTTTACGAGTGAATTCGATGCAGTAACTCAAAAAATTTCAAACGACGACCCCAATTTTACCCATATGGGGCCATTCACCTGGCAGAACAACACGGCAAATAATGTTTGTTTCCTCACCCTCGTACCTGCCGGAGGGGCTGGCATTTATCTCGACAACATCGAAGCCACTCTTCGTTGTGAGCCTGAAATTACC
Organism: Saprospiraceae bacterium; assembly: GCA_016787465.1. Classification (GTDB taxonomy): domain Bacteria; phylum Bacteroidota; class Bacteroidia; order Chitinophagales; family Saprospiraceae; genus M3007. The sequence continues at coordinate 5,007 of JAEUUR010000583.1, forward strand.
TGTGAGGAAATCACCCCTCCGGAAGTTTGTCAGGGCGACATTGCCAATATTTCATTCCAGGTTTGCGCGCCGGACATACCCGAGTGCCTGAATCTGACCCTGGTTTCACCAGCCGTCAACTTACCGCCGGGCTGGACGCTGGTTGGGAATAGCCCGCAGCCTTTCACCCTGACCGAAGGTCAGTGCCAGACGGTCAACTTCCAGGTGCAAGTTCCAGCCAATGCTCCGATCGGCAGCGTGGAAACGATTACCCTGAGCGGCACTGCAACCGGCCTTTGCGTGTTGGTGGAATGGAGTTGCACGGCAGAAGTAACCGTGATTGAATGCGATCCGCCAGGCGGTGTATTTACTTGCCCTTGTGCCCCTGGAGGCATCAATATCGACGCAAGCGATCAGAGTCCATTGTACGATCCGGTGTTGGGTGGCGTGCCATATTCAGCGGTAGAAGCCGCTTTCAATTTCGATGTAAACAATGATCACAAACTAGCGCCGAGCGAACACAACAATTGCATCGCTATCCTTGGAAGGTTGATCATTGATGAAAACCTTGATATTCTGAATTGTGCTAACATTCAAATGCAGCCCTGCGCTGAAATCGTTGTCGGAACACCTGCCATCCATTCCACTTTAGATCTGAGCAACAACACTATTTATGCTTGCGAATTTATGTGGAGAGGAATCACTATAACGCCGTACGCCGCGTTGAATTTCAAAGGAAATACCATCCGGGACGCCCAATTTGCTATTACAGCAGTTGGCGGCTCAGGAATCGGAATAGACCCGCCGACGAAAATGATTGCCCTCGGAAACACCTTTGATAATAACCATGTCGGCGTGTTGTTCCAGGGTAATCAGTTTACCACGGTTAATCACTTGCCGTTTACTTCCAATACGTTTACAAGCACAGCCAACTTGCTGGATCCTTGCGATGCCAATTTGTTTAATTACAACAAAACATTGCGCGGCTATGCAGGAGTGTACACCCAAGGCGTGCCGATCACCCTCGGTTCTTTGGCAGGAGCCGGATTTGCAAATACATTTTCCAATATTCGCAACGGCGTTATTGGCGTCAACTCGGTGATGAATGTGTATCGTGGGAATTTCATCAATTTGTTGGGTTCCCACCTGGCGAACGTAACCAATGTAGCTACCGTGCGCGGCATCGGTGTAACGGCATCGGGAGGAACCACCAATGTGTTGAAGTGCAATTTCACTACCGTCAATACAGCCGTCTTTGCATTTAATGGCCAGCGCTTGACTGTTTTGGAAAACACGATGAATCCAGTTTATCGTGGGGTCGACATCCGAAATGTGAGGAGTACAAATGTCAGCGACAACCTCAGCATTGGGTTTATGTCTTTCGGCATTTCATTCCGCGAGGTTCCTCCCGCGAATTTTTTCTTCTCACACCGCATCGCCAACAACACCAATATGTTCTTTACCCCTTATCCGGGTGCAGCAGCCGTTTATTCAGTTGCTATTGATATCGACAATGCCATGAGCACGGATATCCAGCAAGGGCGAATCACCAACAATCACTACATCAGTGAAGGCGCTACCACCGATGGTATACGGATCAACGGCGCCGGAGGTTGGGATATTGATGACAATATCATTGATTTCCAAACACCCCTCAGTCCGTTTTTTAACAACATCGGTTATGGGGCAAGGTTGAGTAACACCAACGCCAACTACCTCTATGACAACAAGTTTAATGAATTTGATTTGATTGGCGAACAAACAACTGGTATGTCGCAGTCAATGGGAACCGGTAATCGGTATTGTTGTAATTTTACCCACGGACAAAGATTCGGGTCTGAATTCTTAGGAACTTGCTTTGGAACCGAATGGCGCGTAACGGATATGACGATTCACCAAAATTCATTACGTTGTGTCAACGGAACCACGATCGACCCTCAGTTGAGTCATGGAAACCTGTTTAAACCCGGTACCGGTACTGCTTTTCATGGGGGAGTTGACCTTGAGGTATCCAATTCGAGGTTCCTGGTAGCCGGTATGGTACCACCAGACTGGCCGGTTGCGATTTCAACTCCTCTGGCAACCGTATCATGGTTCGATGATGGAGGAGTTGCACCCCAATGTTCTGACTATTGCATGCCCCCTATGTATGCCCCTCCGCCACCCGACCGCGATCTACTGGAGTCGGATTTGATCACGGCTGCCAACGACTGGACAGGTAGCGATTATGGCGATCTCATGCAGTGGGAAGGTGGCAGGCGCTTGCTGGAACGCATGCACGATTATCCTGAATTGCAAGGCGCTCATACACTCACCGATGCGTATTATCAAACCAACGCTGAAAGCCTCATCGGCGCCTTTGCAGAAGTTGAACGGCAAGCTAAATCGCTCAGTGTTTGTTCTTCAGACGTACAAGCCAGTCTGGAAGAAAACAGTCAGTTGATTGAAACCAGGCGATTGGCCATTGAATCGATTCTCGAAGGTTTGGCAACTGCCACCACCGCTGCGGATACCAATTTGATTTATTTGAACGCCAACACCATGCATGCGGGATACGAACAACCCGCCCAAAATCTGTTGGAAATGGAAAATGAGGCAACTTCATCGCGGCGTTTGTCGGCCATGGCCGTCTTGTCGGAAACCACCACCTTGCCAGCAAGCAACATCCTGGAGCAAAATCGTAAAACCGTACAGCGGATTTACCTACAAACAGTAGCGCTTGGCGTGTACACCCTGACTCCGGCGCAATTCGCTATCGTCGAAGCAATCGCTTTCCAGTGCCCGCTGGAAGGAGGCAGCGCTGTGTATGCTGCCCGGGCTTTGTATCGACTCAATGCTGACTACGATTTTTCGGACGAAATTTCATGTATGCAAACCCAGGATCGTAACAGGGCCAAACAATTCCGACAAGCTCAAGCTCCGTTGACATTGGTTCCCAATCCGGCCAATGATCTGGTCTTGATCACCGGTATACAAGCCAAAAACAAGGGGAATGACATTCAGCTTATGGTCTTTACGCTCGACGGAAAAGTAGCCATGCAACAAACCCTGGTTTCGGAAAGCCCTGGATTCTCTGTATCAAACCTGGCTTCCGGCGTTTATTTTTGCAGGATTGCGCAAGACGGGCAAGCGCCTCAAACGCTCAAACTTGTCGTAACCGATTAATTCATCCATAAGCCGTGGCTGTCTCATAAGCTTGTTTTGTGAGGCAGCCACACTTTCAACTCATGAAATTCCTGGCTTTCTATTTTTGTTGCCTTCCACTCTGGGTATGTGCCCAAAAATTTGACAACACCTGGTTGTTGGGCAATCTCAACGATACCATTCTGAGCAATAACCGCGGTATTCAGGTGCTTACTTTTCAAGAAGGCCATTTGGAAATGGCCCAAAACACCCAGCTGTACCGCTTCAATTTTGCGGAAACCAATACTTCCCTTTCCGACTCCAGCGGCAACATCCTGAGCTACTCCAACGGCGTGCATATCGGCGATGCCGGTTGGAAGATCATGGACGGAGGCGATTCCCTGACCAATGCTTACGAATGGCCGGGGGAAATTTACACGCAATGGGTGGTAATGTTGCCATTCCCGGATAATCCAACCCTTCAAATGGTGTTGTACGAACAGGAAGGATTTTCTCCAGAGATTTCATTTCATGCAACCAAATTATATTACGCCCTGATTGATATGGCACAAAACCAGGGCCTCGGCGCTATGGTAGAACGGGATCAGTTGCTGATTGAAGATACGTTAGCAGTAGGAAAAATAAGTAGCGTCAAACATGCCAATGGCAGAGACTGGTGGGTATTTGTCAACGAAAAAAATTCCAATCATTATTACAGACTCCTGCTTTCGCCGCAAGGCATCGAGGTGGTAGGAAACCAGGCTATCGGCGCCACCGTTTGGGATGGCGTCGGGCAATCGGTTTTTTCGCCAAACGGAGCGTATTTCGCCGTTTACGGCACCGTGAGTGTTAACGTTGGCGCCTACCTCGATCTATACGATTTTGATCGTTGCAGTGGGTTGTTTTCCAATCATCGTCAGTTTCATTTCCCGGAAAGGAATTGGGGCGGACTGGCATTTTCTCCCAACTCCCGGCACCTCTACCTCAACCGTTACACCAAAGCATTTCAGTACGATCTGCAGGCACAGGATGTATTTCAAAGCCAAACCCTGGTGGCCGAATACGATGGTTTTCAAAACCCTTTCAACACCACTTTTTACAACATGCAACTGGCGCCAGATGGCAAAATCTATTCCAGTACACCCGAAGGAAGTACCAACTCACTTCATGTAATTCACTTCCCTGATGAACCAGGCATGGCTTGTCATTACCAGCAACATGGCATTCAACTACTAACCAGAAACTCCTGGTCCCTTCCCACTTTCCCGCACTTTCGCCTCGGCCCGCTCGACGGCTCCTCCTGCGATACTCTGGGGCTGGATAACCGACCCGTAGCCTTCTGGCGCTCCGAAAAAGACACCCTGGAACCGCTTCTTGTACATTTTCACGACCTCTCGTACTATGAGCCTGATACCTGGCTCTGGGATTTCGGCGATGGGTTCAGCAGCACCGAACGCCACCCGGAACATATCTTTCCGGGGCCGGGCGTCTATGAGGTATGCCTGACAGCGAGTAATTCCGATGCTTCGCATACACTTTGCCGAATGATTACGTTCACAATCACTAAAACCGTGCACGCCAACTTGGGAATTCCGGTTTCCGTAGGCCCTAATCCATTCAGAGATTACCTTTTGGTTGCTTTCAGCGCTCCGCTTGAGAGTCCTGTATTTCACCTTTACGATCAAACAGGCCGCCTTGTACGCAGGCAAACGCTGATCGATGGAAATGCAAAAATTGAAACCTACGACTTACCGAATGGTGTCTATTTTTGGGAGATCAAGTCGGTGTTTGATCACGCGACAGGGAGGGTTTTAAAACAATGAGTTGTCTGGGAAATGCAAAAATTGATACAGAAGGTTTAACAGCATAAAAAAAGCGAAATCCAATATGCTACTTTTTATAATTTCAATTTACTTTTGAATATGTATCCGCAAGGCGGAAGATCTTTTAAATTAAAAACACGAAACTATGAAACCCTACCTCACCCTACTGTTCCTTTTTCCTATTTTATTGCTGGCTCAACGGCCAAACCGCTTCGGCAGAACGAATTCTGATGCATTACCCGAAAAATTCCGGTTGAGTGATTCTGAAATCCGGGCCCATATCTACGACGGAATTCCTGAAAAAATCAAACAAGAGCTGAGCCCGAGAGTAGCCTACTATTTCGCCGACCGGTCGGCAGTGCAACTTTCTTCAACATTTTCCAGTGGCACGGTGTACAGCGATTGGCCCGCGTTTGAGGATTACCTGAACAAGGTCATGCAAAAAATTATACCGGAGGAACTCGCGAAAGATACGATTATCCACGCCTACCTGGTGAAGGATGGCATGTATAACGCGTTCATGACTCCTGCGGGCCTCTTTTTCGTAAATGCCGGTTTGTTTGATGAAACGCTCACAGAGGCAGGCCTGGCAGGGGTGATGGCGCATGAACTGGCACACTACTACATGCGGCATTCCCTGAATCGGTTTGTAAAAGCAGAAAAAGGAGATTTTAACCGGGTTTTCAAGAAATCATCCACCTCAAAATTCTCCATACAAAACGAGTTACAGTCCGATTCGCTGGCCATCGTTTGGATGAACCGTTCAGGGTATGGCATTCGCGGCATGAAAGAGGCGACACAGGCTATGGATCGGTTAAAAAACCGTCTGCTGCTCACGTTAGAAGATGAATGGGATTTGAAAGAGATCACCCATCCGGCCCCTGAACGCCGGATTGCCCAGGTGGATTCCTTTGCCACCGCCAACAAATGGACCGAAGGCGCCGATTTTTTGGTGTCAAAAGAAAAATTTTATGCCTTCAAGGAGTTTGTAAAACCGGAGATATTGCGCTATTTGCTCAACAACTTCTACTACGACCATTGCATCGAACTTGCCTTCAAATATCATGTAATGAGTCCGAATCGGCCCGAAATCGTGTATTATTTGATGGAAGCAATTCGCCGGAAATGTTACTTCAATGTGGATCACTGGAAAGAGCGTTTCATCATCGATCGTTATTTTAAAATAATTGAAACGGCCAATGGCACAAAAAAGAAAGTGAAATATGAAGACCACCTTTTCAAAAACTACATCGAGGAAATCATTGGCATCAAAAAGGAGGACCTGGGAAATTTTGAAGGTAGTTTTTACTGGAACGGCGACGTGAAATTCGAGACGTACAAAGAGGCGTTTGATTTTTTTGCCCAGATTGGCGAGCTGCTCAATGAACCGGAATGCGCCTTGTCGCACGCACTGGCCTTTACCCAGAACCCAACGCGCCGCAATGAACTGCTTGAAAAGTATTTGGCCTATGAAACGATTCAATACCGCGACTTTGCAAGCAAACTACTGCGTGATGAAATTCATGCCGGCCTGCCGCAGAAAACCCTGACTGTCCTGATGGATTTCCTTCCCATGGTAGATCAAAGCGATCAGCAAATTTTTATCCGGGGCGACAAACGGGTCGACGACGATCAGTTAAATGCCATCATTAAAGGGGCCGTCGAGGGTTTTGCCAACCGGGAAGCCCTCAATCATAAAACCCTGATGGATAACCGGCTGAATGACTACATCATCCTTGCAGAGTTAAAACAGTTGTGCATCAAAAAGATTATTTCAAAAGGGGAAAGAACGGAGTTGCACATCCTGGATCCGCGCTACTGGCAAATCATGCACAAACTGGGGGTCAATGAGTTTGAGTTTGTTGATTTTATTTTTTACGACAGCCGCGGTTCCGAGCGCTCCCTGGAAGCCTACCAGAAGGTGGTGAATACTTCGTTGCCCGATTTTTTAAATGAAGTGAAGCGGACCCGTTATCTGGAGGGGCGCATGCTTTCGATCCGTATGATGCCAAAAAGTTTTATGAAAGTTGAAACGTACGGAGAGGAAGTCAAAGGCGATTACAACAAATCAGCGGTTGGCTCCATTGTGAACTACATGCACGACATGATGGAGAAAAAAGATAAGTATGCCAAGCAGTTCGACGGGAAGCAGGAGTAAGGGTTTTTACTTTGGCAGATGCTTCTAAGTAACGATCAAGGTTCCGCATTTATCTATCAAATTGGTTACGTAGATGAAATTCACCACCTTTGAAGATGAAACCATTCATCCTCTTTGCCCTTGTCGGCTGCTTCAACACGCAATTGGTCGGCGCACAAAACATTTACGATGCCCGCCAATCGGTGATGCTCGAAGCCGTCGTACAGGCAAACCCGCCTCACATCACATTGAACTGGGCGCCCGATGCTGCTAATGGCGGTTATACAATCTGGAGGAAAGCCAAATCAGACAGTCAGTGGGGCGACAGCCTGGCCTTCGTCGGTCCGGGAAGCACATCCTGGACCGACACCGGCGTTGTTGCCGGCATTGGGTATGAATACCAGGTGCTGAAAAGCCTTCCGGAGTTCCCCTATGGCAACGGCACCCCGAATTTCGGTGCGGGTTATATTTATGCCGGTATTCACCTGCCGCCCACGCATCACCGGGGGGCATGTCTGGTGGTTATCGACAGCACCTTTAAACAAACACTCGCTCTGGAAATTACACGTTTGTTGGCCGACATCCAGGCCGACGGCTGGCAAACGGAGGCGTTGTACATACACCGAAACGATGCCGTACCGACGGTAAAAACCCACATCAAAACCTGGGCGGAAACGCACCCGGCTATCAACCGGACGGTATTTCTTTTGGGGCGCGTTCCGGTGCCTTACTCCGGGGTTATCGCCCCTGATGGGCACGACGATCATCGGGGCGCATGGCCTTGCGACGGGTTTTACGCCAACCTGGATGGCATCTGGACCGATCAAACCGTCAACGTCAACCTGCCGGGCACTCGAAACGACAATGTTCCCGGCGACGGTAAATTTGACAACAGCACTTTCCCCACACCGATTAAATTGCAGGTTGGACGCGTCGATTTTGCGAATATGACCAAGTTTACGGAATCCGAAGAGCAACTTTTGAGGCGCTACCTGAATAAAGATCACGCGTGGCGAACCGGCATGATGCCTATGGTGGAGCGCGGTTTGATCGACAATAATTTCGGCACTGCGTTGGATGGCTTTGGGGAAGCCGGCTGGAAAAATTTCACGCCCATGTTTGGCTTTTCCAACGTGAAGTACCTGCCGTACCGCCAAACGCTTACGAACCAATCGTACATGTGGTCGTATGGCTGCGGTGGCGGAGGGCCTGAGAGTGCTTCGGATATATCCAGCACGATGAATTTCACCACCGATTCGCTACAAACGGCCTTTACCATGATTTTTGGTTCCTATTTTGGCGATTGGGATTACCCGAATGCTTTCCTGCGCGGCGCTATTGCCTCCCGCACATGTTTGATCAGCACCTGGGGAAACAGACCAGTTTGGTTTTTGCATCATATGGCCCTGGGCGAGCATATCGGATACTCGGCTTTGGTTACCATGACCAACCTCGGCAATTACGTACCCCGTTATTATGGCAGTATGATACATTCCGCGCTCATGGGTGATCCGACCCTGCGTATGCACATGTTCCGCCCGGTTGAAAACCTGGTGGCGAGTCAGGCCGGCCCTCATCTGCAGTTAACCTGGCACGACCCTGCAGGCGCCCTGGGATACTATGTTTATAAAAAAACGCCGACCGATACCGGCTACTATTTGCTCAACCAGGTTCCGCTGACTGCGGCGATGTATTTGGATTCGTGTGCAGGAGCCGGAAACATTTCCTACATGGTTCGCAGTGTGGAATTGCGCAACAGCGCCAGCGGCACGTATTATAACCTCAGCACGGGTGTTTATGCTTCCATTCAAGGTGACCCCGCCCCATTTTCCCCAACTGCTGATTTTGAGGCGCTGACTTATTTCGATGCGCTCACCGCACTGAATACGTCAATTAATGGCCAGACTTATCATTGGGATTTTGGGGATGGCGACACGAGTACGGCTTTTCAGCCTGTTCATTTGTATAATCAATCGGGGAATTATACGGTTTGTCTGGTAGCCACTGGAGTTTGTGCCGCCGACACCGTTTGCCTGCCGGTCGCGATTGTTTCCAGCTTGCCTCAGGTAATGGCCACCGTGGAAGATGCTGTTTGCTTTGGTTCGCCAACCGGGTTTGTGTCTTTGAATACGATTGGAGGCGCCCCCAACCTTTATTTTTTGTGGTCGGGTTCGTCGGAAACAGGCCCTTTCCCCCAGCATCTGTTAGCAGGCGATTATACTTGTACCATTACCTCGGAAACCGGCCAAAGTGCGGTTTATGGGCCATATACTGTTGGGCAGCCTCCGGCGTTGCAGATTGATCCGGTGATTACCTCTCCTACAGTTGGCCAATCGAACGGTTCGATTTTCATCACCCCTCTGGGAGGTTGTTCGCCATATAGTTATTCCTGGAATACGGGACAAAACAGCGCTGAAATACTGGGCCTCGACCCCGGTGTTTATTGCGTTACGGTATCCGACTGTCATGACTGTTCCGCAGTTTATTGTGCCAATGTGGAGCTTGCCACCGGCGTACATACGCTGCCTGCACTGAAGTCGTACAGGCTCTTCCCAAATCCTGTACAGGACAAATTCGTATTGGAATTGACTTTTGATACTTTTCAATCGCTCGAACTCGATATTTTAGACACGCATGGCCGCAGCGTTGCGCATCAGTCGTGTGTGGGTACGAATATCCGGTTGCCCTGGGAGCTGCGATTTCTGTCGGCGGGGGTGTATCAGCTGCGTGTAGTCGGTGCAGAGGGCTGTATGTTGATTCCTTTTGCGGTTGGGGAGTAAGGTTCTATTAATTTCCTGAAAAATATTTCAGTACCAACTTTCCTTTAGCAGCTCTATATGGTTTATAATCAATGGATAACGAGTCTATAAAGCACTCAATCCGGAAGAGAGTACCCATTTTTTGTGGTGGAATTTTCACCACCCCGACCATAGCTGTATCATTGAGCGAATTTTCTAAAACCTCCATTCCCCATGTCCATTTATTGCCAAGGTATAATGTAGTTCGAAAAGATCGGTCGGGATCAAAAATAAAAATAGTATTTCCTTTTACATGATTGTCGCTGTTATTCTTCTTGTCGTGCAAACATGAAGAAAATTGCATGATCGAGACCAGAAGTATAGAGCAGATATAATTCATGTCTTGTTAAATCTCAACAATGATTATTTTACTGATTAGTTGGAACCAACTGTGTACCGGTATAATTCCATTATTACCAACCGGCCATCTAAAGGGAAGTCCTTATCAGGTTCAAAGAATGTGCCGTCTGGTTTTTGGACCCTAGGTTTGTAACAACCGAGTCCGGTATCATTTTTATTTTAAAAACAAATCAGCCTGGGGTTGCTATGCCCGGGCTGATTCGTTTACGTTTGTTTTGATTTAGCATCTAGTTCTGCCAGGTATTCTGGCTTGACTTGCTCTCGTGGGACACAAAGCCAGCTGTCCAATTTGTTCCGCGGAATCAAGCCTGGAATTTGGCAGTTTTCGTATTGGAATAACCAATTGTAATACTGTTCAAACAGATAAATCACGTCATGGATAGGCAAGGTAACGGGCTTGAGTTCCGTAACATATTCAACATCGAATGTGACTTCATCGCGTGTTCGAATGTAAATGTGCGTTTCATTCGAAGTAATGGCTTCCTTATTCGGCAATGGAAATTCATTCAGCAATTTTATCTTTTCGATCAATTGCTTCACACTTTCGGAGGTTCTATATTCAACAGTCCATTCTGAAACTACCCGACAAATTTCTTCGGGTTGAAACCAGATTTCTGGAAATACCCGGTCATGGACCGTATCCATGTACGTTAGACGTAACGATAAATGTTTGATTGAATATTTCATGTTCTCAGTTATTGAGGAAATGCGGTGATTATTTTATCATTTGAGTCAATATACATTAATATTTTTTTGCCATTGCTAGCTGTTCCTTCCCAATGATTATTATTTCCAGGCAGCTTATTTTTATTCCCATATGCATGTCTGATTTCATCAATCACTTTAAATTCATCCCAATCGTCGGGAAAGAAGTCTTTATCAGGTTCAAAGAATGTGCCGTCTGGTTTTTGGACCCTAGCTTTGTAACAACCGAGTCCGGTATCAGTTCTACCAAATATTTTGTATCCGGGGTTATCCACTAATGCCGAAATGTGATGTACCCCTCCACCATTGCTACCTCGGAAAATGTGTTCTACTGCAGAATTTCTAAAAATAATGGTTGGCACATTTGCATGGTTCACCATATCATCCAAACTCTTCACACCGCGATCAATGGCGGCTTTTACTTTGGCCAAAATTTCAGGATCGGTGCGAATTTCCTTCGGGCAATTCACCAACAATTTCCAACCGGCCTGCATTACGCCATACGCCTTTGTCGTTTTCCACGCCACAACAACTTCATCCCAGTGTTTCCATAAATCCATCAATTCGTCGAATGGTATGAGAATACCTAGAATAGCAAGCACGCAGTCCCAGGATATTCCATCGCCACAACTTTGAATGATATCTGCAAGGTCGCCAATTCCCCAGGGTACAAATGTAATTCCAACGGGCAATAAAACCGTTTCGAAAATTTCCATGTAAAATTGCAACGTTTCCAAATCCGGGAATCCTGGCCAGCTTTCAGACTGAAACGCTTCATAAAGTGTGGCAGCTGCCAGGTATTTTTCAACGCCATGTTGAGCAATGAACGCATCAACATTGATATGTCGGCTGGCGTATTCAGGGTACCTTGTTGTGAACTCCTGATGGATTTCATTGGCCAGTCGGTTTAATAAACAAGCCCGGAAATCAATACAACTATTCGCATTTTCAATAAGCCATCTGAGATCATCTTCTTCCAATTGTAATTCAACTTGTATCCCAATCAATAGAGCCATATCCGCCCAGGAAAACAAGTTGGTGCCTCCTATCCTCGCATCAATCACATCCTTCAACGCATCCACCCATTCCGGTGAATTGTTGTGTTGAGCCAGTAAATTGGTCATGTAGGGAATCAAAGACGCCCGCTGGCTTAGCCAATTGAATTGAGCTTCCGTAAAATGACAAATTTCATTCAGTTGTACAAGTTTGGTGTATTGGTTGATGTTCAGGCCGGGAGGAATCTGGCCTCCGTAAAGCACGAAGATATGAACGGGAACGCCTAAAGCATACGCGGCGTAAAAGTTAAGTTGCCCCGACACGATCAGATGTTCAATCCAGCCCCAATTGTTTATTTCCTCCGGAGTGAGTATCAGGGAGCCGCTGCCACCGCCACCGCC
>JAEUUR010000608.1 GCA_016787465.1 Saprospiraceae bacterium
TGTTCATGTTGAAGTTTAAGGTAATTGTGAATGAATTTGCGCCCGAATAACGCTTTGTTTTTAAGGATATTGCCGGAGAAACGCGTAAGCGCCGCCCCGGCAATATCAATGATTTGCAAATGATTGCAAACAAAATTATTCTGTTATTTACATTTTAAACACCGCGTCATCAACTCCACCGTTCACTTTAATGGCGTTAATGGTAATTTTAAACGGAACAGGGAATACGCCGGTAACGGTTGACGAATGTGGCATCAGCATGCCGGCATGCTCGATGGCTTTGTAATCGCTGAAATCGATCGTTTGTGTAACCGGGTTTCCATCTGGGCCTGGGCTGCTGCTCACTTCGCGCAGTTTGAGGCTGGTTTTCATGTCGTAGTACTCCGTCGATTTTTTGCCGTCGGGGCGTGTTACTTCCAGCACATAGGCTGCTTTTTCCTCTATTTCTTCCACGCCTTTGAGCGCCAGTTGGTAGCCGCCGGCCACATAATTAGCCTCCTTGGAGAACAAGGCTTGTTCCTTGGCGTCTTCGAGTTGTTCGCCTTCCAAAGCAGCATTCTGACCCATACCGGATTGTGAACCTTTGCCGTTGTCGTACACCTGGCGGTTGATTACCTGGTTGTTCATGCTAATTTCAACGGCCAATTTATTTCCCCCTTTTTGCCAGGTTTTTACACCCATGGCCGGGCCGCGCACCTGCATGGAGGATTCAGTGGCCATGTCTTTGATCTCTGCGATTTTAGCGGTTCCTCCGATGGCGTTGAGGTAATCTTCAATCACTTTTGCGGCAGTCATACCGGCAGGAACGGTCAGGTTGGAGGATTTTACCGGATTACCGAATGCGTCGTAGAAGTTGACTTTTTTATCGGCAGAAAACTGTTTCAGGCGGTCGGCTACATCGTCGCGATTACCCACTACCACGATATGGGCGCGGTCGGGGTTGATGTATTTTTTAGCCATTGCCATCACTTCTTCGGGGGTAACGGCCTGAAGCACTTCGAGGTACTTCTCGTAATAGTCGGTTGGAAGTTTGTATCGTATAGCGCTTAGAGCGAAGTTGGCTACGGTTCCCGGCTCTTCCAAACTTTGGGAAAACTGGCCTGCAATCACGTTTTTCACCACTTGCAATTCTTCATTATCCACTTTTTCGGTGCCCATGCGGCGCATCTCCTTGATGAATTCGGTGATGCTGCTATCGGTTACGGCGTTGCGTACGCTGGCATTGGCATTGAATGAACCCACTAGTTCATCTGGATTCAGGGAGGAGCGCGCGCCGTAGGTCCAGCCGTGGCCTTCGCGCAGGTTGGCGTTTAATCTGGAACTCACAGAACTGCCTCCGAGGATGGCGTTTGTCAGGCGGGCGCGGATCACATCGGGTGTGCCGGGTTGCAGTTCAACCGGGTAAGTGATGTTGATCACGGATTGAACGGCGCCGGGTTTGTGTACGAAATCGACTTGTGTTTTCTCGGGTGCGCGCGGGATGCCGTAGTTGTGGCTTGGCGCATTGCCTGCCTGCCATTTTCCGAAATAATCGGCTGCATATTTTTCAACCCTTTCTCTGGTGATATCGCCGGTAACTACAAGGTAGGAAATACCGGGTTTGAAATAGGTATTGTAGTGTGCCTTGATCGGGTCGAGGGTGATTTTGGAAAGTGTAGCTTCCGTCATGATCTCACCGTACGGGTGGTCTTTGCCGTAACGTAGAATCGAGCCAACATTACCGGCAATTGCGTTGGCGTCGTCTTTTGAAGAAGCCAGGTTGCTTTGCGCTTGCACTTTTGCTTTGTCGAGTTCTTCCTGTGGGAAAACCGGGTGTAAAAGTACATCCGACATGATCTCGAGCAGTTTCGAGGTGTGTTTGGTGAGGCAAGCCCCGCTGACGCCGTTGGCGTCGGTGCTCATGGAAGCGCCGATGAAATCGATTTCCTGGTTGATCTGCGCTTTGGTTCTGGTTTTAGTGCCGGCGCCGAGCAATTCGCCCATCATTTCCAAATAACCTGCTGCATCTTTTTCGAGCACAGGATCTTTGTCGACGAACACACGGAAAGTCACGCGTGGCAGTTTGTGGTTTTCCACCAGGATCACGGTGAGGCCGTTACTTAGTTTAAACGTTTCAGCTTTGCCGATCTGGATTTTAGGCGCGGTACCGGCTTGAGGCGCCATTTTGCGTACATCGCCTGTGGGCACCGGAATTTTAGGAGCAGTTCCGGTAGAAGCTGCCGGAGCGCCCGGTTTTGAACCGCTGGATTGGTTGCCGGTTTTTGGTGAACAAGCCAATACCAGGGCGGTCAAAAGAATATTGAACAAAAATAGATTTTTCATTATTGGAAAATTAATTGACTGATGTGGAGGTTGAACGGAGATTTCTGAAAAATGTGGGTCAAGCCTCGTATTAAGGTTTTTGCGGATTTGGTAGCCAGTAAAGCACTACGCGGCCAGATTTTTTGAAATATTTATTCGCAGCAGCCATGATGTCTTCGCGGGTCACTTTGCGATAGCGATCCAGTTCCGTGTTGATCAAGCCGGCGTCGCCGTAATACATTTCATAATTGGCCAGACTTTCTGCGATACCCGCTACTTTGTTGTTGGCGGTGATAAAATCATTTTCAACCTGGTTTTGAAGTTTTTGGTACTCTTCAGCAGTGATGAGGTTCTTTTGCACATCGGCGATGATGGCGTCCATGGATTTGTCGAGCTCTTCCACATTGACGCCCATATTGCCAATGCCGAAGCAGATATTGGCGCCCGGGTCTTCGAGTTCGAGTGCGAAAGAGCCGGCGAATACCGCTTTTTGCTGTTCATCGACGATGATCTTTTGCATCCGGCTGCTTTCGCCCTGAGAGAGCAGCATACCCAACATCTTTACGGCATAAAAATCTTTGGTGCCTTGCGCCGGAATCGGGTAGGCGTACACGACGGCAGGGAGCTGTACATTGTCGTACACGGTGTCCCGCACTTCCCTGGTAATCGGTGGTTCCTGCGGGAATTTGCGTTGAATTTCGCCTTTGCCTTTTGGAATTGACTTGAAATAAATGTCGATCAACTCTTTGGTTTGGGCAATATCGATATCGCCTGCGATGGAAAGGATCGCATTATCGGGGCGGTAAAAATCTTTATAAAAGGTTTGATAATCAATTTCTTGCGCAGCACCCAGGTCTTCCATTGAACCAATGACGGATGATTTGTACGGATGCACTTTGTACAGGCGTTTCATGGTTTCTTCGAGCAAACGGCCGTAGGGCTGGTTGTCGGTGCGTTGCCGGCGTTCTTCTTTTACCACCTGGCGTTGTGTCTCGATGCCGATCTGTTCCACTTTGGCATGGAGCATCCGTTCAGACTCCAGCCACAAGCCGAGGGCAAGTTGGTTGCTTGGGAGCACTTCAAAGTAGTAGGTACGGTCGTACCAGGTGTTGGCGTTGTTAAATCCACCGGCTTTGTTGATGTAGTCGTCGAATTCGCCGCGTTTGATGTTTTCAGAACCTTCGAAAAGGAGGTGTTCGAAGAAGTGGGCAAAGCCGGAGCGTTTGGGTTTTTCGTTTTTGGATCCTACATGGTACATCACAGAAACGGCAACGATTGGCGTGCTGTGGTCTTCATGCAACAATACTTTCAGGCCATTAGGCAGGTCGTACTCTATATATTGAATGTTTTGAGTAAGCCCCGTAGCCAGGAAAGTACATGCGATGGCCAGAGATAAGAGGTATTTTTTCATGCGTTATTTTTTTAGTGGTAAAAAAGCGGCGCAAATTTCGAAAATATACCCGGCTCCATGCAGGAGTTTCGATAAAAGAATTGTCAGGAACGGCCAAAGGATTGATTCGATTGGTTCGATTGTTCCGATTGGTTCGATTTTTCGATTGAAACAAATCTGCGCAATCTACCAATCCCCTAAATCTGCGGTTCAAACCCCGTTGTTCGTTAGCCTGCTTTCCGTTGCCTGCTCAGGTAACGCCTACCGGCGGTGAAGCCGCCAATCGAATCAATCGAAAAATCGAATCAATTCAAATCACTTTATCCGCGCAGCAAGAAGCGGCCACGGCGTCGGGTTTGGCTTTGAACACGAAGCCCATGCTCAGGATGTAGCCCATCGCTTCCTTGAGCGCGGCATTGCTTTCGAATGCAGGATCAGTGTTGATATCTGCGTGTACCTCCAAACCTACATCGTACAGATCGAGCAAAGGGCACAAGGTGTAGGCAACTTCCACCGAACGCCCAACTTCCAGGATCATGCGCTCGCGCAGGGTCATTTTGCGTTGACTTTTTTCGTTGGAAATAAACATAAAACCCCCGCGTTTTTCACGAAGGAATACGATAACCGTAGCGAAATGAACTTCATCACCAATCACTTGGGAATCGGTGCCGATGCAAACTTTGAGTTTGTACCCGTCGGCTTGTTCTTTTTCAATGGTCTTTTCCACCGCATCAAGGAGCGGCGTCTCAATTCTTTGACCGTTGAGTCTTCTCCATTGCATGGTATTTAGTAATTTTTATCGCCAAAAGTAATGGAAAAAAAACGAAAAAGCGAAACGAACAGTTCCCTAAAGTCATAATTAACGGAGAATGGCGAACTAGCTGTAGTTTTGTTCCTCAAGCGAGCAACTCAACCCATACGTATGACACGAAAACGTTTTTTTGAATTGGCCAACAAATCCTGGGTGATGCGGCTGTACATGTTGGTGAAATTACCTGTTGCGTGGTTTGCCGGCATGCAGGTTGTGTCGTGCGACGAACATAAAACCGTGGTACGACTTCCATACGGTTGGCGCTCACAAAATCCTTTTCGTTCTGTTTACTTTGCGGCACAGTGCGGTGCAGCAGAAATGTCGACAGGCCTGATGGCGCTGGCTCAATTGCAGGAGCGACCACCCATGTCGATGCTCGTGACAAAAATTGAAGCGCAGTTCTTCAAAAAAGCCTCTGAACCAATTTTGTTTACCTGCGATCAAGGCAAAGAGATCGCCGCAGCCATCGAAAGGGCGCTCGAAACTCAAGAAGCGCAACAATTTGTCGCCACCTCCACCGGCCGCCTCCCCGACGGCGCCATTGCTTCAGAAGTGAAAATCACCTGGTCGTTTAAAACCAAAAATAATTGATTGGATCAATCGACACAATCGAATCAATCGACACATTCGAATCAATCAAAAACCCCTACCTTTGTTTTCCTTTTTCATCGCCAAAACATCATTCCAACTTGCCACTCATTAAATCTATTTCCGGGTTCCGTGGTACGATCGGTGGATCTCCCGGTGACAATCTGACTCCTCAAGATATTGTTGAATGCACTGCAGCATTCGGACAATGGATGCTTCAAAAAACGGGAATCCCCAAAGTGGTAATGGGGCGCGATGGCCGTATTTCCGGTGAAATTGTAGGCGCCCTGGCGATCAATACCTTGCGCAGCATGGGCATCGATGTGGTTGATCTCGGACTGAGTACCACACCTACCGTAGAAATCGCAGTGCCGATTGAAAACGCAGGTGGTGGTATTATCCTCACCGCCAGCCACAACCCCAAAGAATGGAATGCCTTGAAACTTTTGAATCATAAAGGTGAATTTATCAGCGCTGCCGACGGCGCCGAAGTGCTGGATTTGGTGGCGAAAAAAAGCGTTACCTATGCTACCGTCGATAAACTTGGAACGTACAGCACCAATGATACCTATATCCAAAAACACATCGATCTGATCCTTGCTTTGCCTTTGGTTGATACAGATGCTATCCGGCAGAAGGCATTTCGGATCGTCGTAGATGCTGTCAATTCTACCGGTGCTTTGTCCATTCCTCCCTTGCTGGAAGCATTGGGATGTCAGTGTATTCTTTTGAACGGAGACATCAACGGCCACTTTGCCCACAACCCAGAACCACTCAAAGAACATTTGGGTCAACTATCCACGGAAGTGCGGCTTCAAAAAGCGCAACTCGGTATCGCCGTCGATCCCGATGTCGATCGCCTGGTGTTTATGTGCGAAGACGGCGAGGTGTTTGGGGAAGAATATACCCTGGTAGCGGTGGCCGACTACATCCTTTCCAAACGCCCCGGAAATACGGTTTCCAACCTGAGCAGCACGCGTGCGCTGCGCGATGTGACCCAAAAACACGGTGGGTCGTATTTTGCCGCTGCAGTTGGGGAGGTGAATGTGGTGGAAAAAATGAAAGCGGTAAACGCCGTAATCGGCGGAGAAGGAAACGGGGGTATCATTTTCCCTGATCTGCATTACGGACGCGATGCCCTGGTTGGTATCGCTTTATTCCTTACCCATTTGGCACACTCCGGACGGCAAATTTCCACACTCCGGAAAACCTACCCAGAGTACCACATGGCTAAAACCAAAATCGAACGCTCGCCGGATATCGAACTGGAAAAGATTTTCAGCGCCCTTCAGGCCAAATACCACCGGGAGCAAATCGACACCACCGACGGACTAAAAATCGATTTCGAAGAAGGGTGGGTACATTTGAGACCCTCCAACACAGAGCCGATCATCCGCATCTATTCCGAAAGCAATTCCCAAGTGATTGCCGATAACCTGGCAAAAAAGATCATCGCGGATGTTGGAGATTTGGGGATTTCGCGAAGGTGATTTAATGGGAAAACACGGGTTGTCATTTCGAGGCGAAGCCAAGAAATGTCGGATTTCGCGATAGATACCACCCTTCGGTCGGTATCCAGCATCTGAAACTAACTTAAGCTTGTCCAGAAACACAATCGAATCAATCGGAACAAGTATGTGGACAGAATTAAATTAGAGAAACTGTAGTCAGGCAAAATGAAGTGCAGATACCTCCCTAC
>JAEUUR010000024.1 GCA_016787465.1 Saprospiraceae bacterium
AGGATTTTCTTCAGACCATCCACACAGTTTTTTAGCCCGGTTTCTTCGTCCATCCCGCGGCGGTTCCCACTAAAAAGAATCAGGTTTTTATAACCAGCCTTAGCTACCAACGGAATCATTTCAGTATAATTCTGAATGAGTTTTTCATGAAATTTAGGGTTGTTCCAACCGTCGACGAGGTTCAATTCCGCGCCGTTGCACATGGAAGAATCAAGCCCGTGTTTTTTAAGGATATCCCACTCCTTTGGGCCTATCAGGTCGATGGCAGAAATCCCGATTTGTTTCGCAAAAATGCATAAATCTTCCAGCGAAACATCGCCATAACACCACCGACACACGGAGTGCCTGATGTTGCCTTTTCTGGGTAGAATGTTCGAATTCAAGAGGGTTTCCGTTGAAGAAAAAGACAAGCCTGGAGCAATTGCGAAAGCTGCTGTACCAGTTAACATCTTTTTCAAGGCGGTTCGACGCGATGCCATTGCCAATGCGTTAAAAAATCAAAAAATAGGAATAATTATTTGGTAGGTACAGGCATGGCAAAAGAAGCGAACATTTATGAATTGAAATACACAATCCTGTTTTTTCGAAAAAAAAATTGTTGATTTGCCAATAAAATACAACAGGAACACCCAGGTAACCTTGTTTTCAAAATGGATTAAAGATATTCAATAAAAAAATATTTGAATATAGCTCGATTCAATTCACCGCTTTGGCCCAAGCTTATACTTTTGCGTGAACAAATTGAAACAAAATGACGAACAACTCTTCTGTGACACCGGCAAACGGTCAAAGCCCAAACGAACCAAAACCTTGGCCTAAAATTGAGCCATTACCGCAGGATTTTGATCCGGATTCACTTAAAGGAAATATTGAAAATTACATTGGAATGACCCAGGTGCCTACCGGTATCATGGGGCCTTTGGCCATTGGGGGGAAATACGCCAACGGGAATTTTATGATACCAATGGCAACAACAGAAGGCGCGTTGGTAGCTTCTTACAACCGTGGAGCCAAAGCATGCACGTTGAGTGGAGGTGTGCAAGTAGTGTGTATGGAAGAAAAGGTTCAAAGATGTCCATTATACAGGTTTCAGAGCCTGAAAGAAGCATTGGAATTTGTTGCTTTTATTGAATCTCAAACACCGGTATTAAAGCAAAAGGTTTCAGAGGTGAGTCGTTTCGCAAAGTTGTTGGAAATCATTCCAACAGTGGAAGGCAACCAGGTGACACTCAGCTTTGAATATTTCACAGGGGATGCTGCCGGTCAGAATATGGTGACCATTAGTACCCAACACTTGAGTGAATGGATAACGGCAAATGCCCCTGTATCACCCGTGTTCTGGTATATAGAAAACAACATGTCGGGGGATAAAAAGGCGGTTTCCAATGCATTTTTTAGAACCAGAGGGAAACGGGTTTCCGCTGAAATCACTGTTCCCAGAGAAATTGTGGCCAAAATCCTTAAATCAACCCCGGAGGCATTGGAGCGTTATTACGAAAACGCGACGCTTTCCGCCATCCAATCTGGCGCCATTGGAATCAACGGCCATTACGCCAATGGGTTAGCTGCTATTTTTATGGCATGCGGCCAGGATGTCGCTTGCGTAGCAGAAGCAGCCATCGGTATAAACCGTTTTGAAGTTACACCCCAAAAAGTAGGCGGCGACCTGTATTTTTCTGTGACGCTTCCCAATCTGATCGTGGGTACGGTTGGAGGTGGCACCCGGTTGTTTACACAAGCTCAGTGCCTGGAAATGATCGGCTGTAATGGCACTGGAACCGCCAATAAATTTGCGGAAATCTGTGCTGCCGCTGTGCTTGCCGGCGAATTATCCATTATTGCGGCGTTGGCAGAAGGTCATTTCACCCAGGCACACAAGATCCTAGGCAGAAGGTAAAAGGATTCTCTGTCAAATCCATCCAGCATTATTCAAACCAGATTATGAATTATCTCAAACGGTTGTATACCTATCAATCCGAACGTTTTCCCCTGCTCGCGCATGGATTGCTGATTGCTTCATTTACTTTTTCAGCGGCAGCTTACTCCAGGCTTTGTCGTGGGATGCATGATTTTATCGGGTGGCAGGTTTTTTTACCCGGCATTTTTATCACATTAACCCTGTTTCTGCTAGTGCGCATCTTTGATGAGCACAAGGATGCCGAAGATGATGCAAAATACCGCCCGGAATTACCTGTGCCGAGAGGTTTGGTTTCCTTAAACGAACTAAAAACAATTGGTGTGATCGTTTTTGGACTTCAAATCGCCGTTCTTTGGATTTGGCTGCCAGATATGTTTCCCATTTTTTTTGTAGTAATTGCTTATCTCTCATTGATGGGGAAAGAATTCTTTATTGCCGAATGGTTGAAAAAACACCAATTTTGGTATGTGGTTTCTCATATGTTCATCATTCCGCTCGTCGATGTTTTCGCTTCGGGGCTTGATTGGCTGGTTGGTGGGTTGACTCCGCCTTTGGGGTTGCTTTTCTTTTTTGCTGTATCCTATTTTAATGGAATCGTTTTGGAAATCGGAAGAAAAATCAAAAGCCCGGAACAGGAGTCTGAAGGCGTATTGAGTTATACGGCGCAATTGGGCACACGCCGCGCAGTTTGGACATGGGTAGGAATTTTGCTCGCCACCCTTGGTTTGGCAATTGCTGCATCTGTTTTTGCAGGGTTAGGTGTAGGAACGATCATTTTTCTATTGATCGTTTTCTTTTTGTGTTTGGGCATCGCATGGCGTTTTTTGCAACAATATTCACCATCCAGGGCAAAAGCAATCGAAATTGCATCCGGATTTTGGACGCTTTCAATGTACTTGTCGCTCGGAGGCATCCCTATGTTGAAAGCGCTTTTTTCCTGAGTATTTCGAAAAAAAAACATCCATGAAAACGATTGAAATACTAAAACCTCCGTTCCTTCTTGATCGAAAACGATTAGGTGGAAAAGGCGCCAATCTTGCCAGTTTGCTTGACTTGGGGTTTGATGTACCACCGTTTGTGGTCATACCTGCAGATTGCTTGTCGGAAATCATGCCTCAAAAACATGAAATTGAAACCACGATATCCTTTATCCGTGCTTATAAATTTCCGGCTGAAATGCTCGATGCTGTCGAAGCCGCATTTGATCATGCGCGAACAAAATTGTTTGCAGTCAGGTCGTCTGGTTTAGCTGAAGACGGCGCTAAACATTCATTCGCCGGGCAATTTAAAACTGAACTGTTTGTAGAATTTGACCAAATTGCGGAGGCTGTGCGCAGTGTTTGGTTGTCGGCCTTTGAATCGCGGGTATTGCATTATGCAAGTGAGCGGCGCCTTGCATGGGCAGGCGAAATATCCATTATCATCCAGGAAATGGTGGATGCAAAAATAGCCGGCGTAGGTTTTGGTGTACATCCAACGGAAGGATGGCGCGATGCATCCGTCATCAGCGCAGTGTATGGGCTGGGAGAGGGACTGGTTTCCGGGGAATTGGATGCTGACACGTTTACTGTTCGAG
Organism: Saprospiraceae bacterium; assembly: GCA_016787465.1. Taxonomy (GTDB): domain Bacteria; phylum Bacteroidota; class Bacteroidia; order Chitinophagales; family Saprospiraceae; genus M3007. The sequence goes on from JAEUUR010000024.1 coordinate 3,495, forward strand.
ATGGCAAAATTGACCGGCAAATTGTGGATAAAACAAAAGGGATGTTTTTTGACAGACACCAAAAAAAATTATCCCTCCAGCCAGTTCCTGCCGGGTTGGTTTCAAAACCAAGCCTCACAGATGAGCAGGTTTTCGAATTAAATGCATTGATTCAAAAACTCAATCGGCGCCTTGGCTGCCCTCAGGATATTGAGTTTGCTTTTTCTGATGCCCAGAAGCTTTACCTGCTTCAAACGCGGCCGGTAACCGGCCTTGAGTTGCTGCCTGATCGAAGTGCGCACCGAATTGTTTGGGATAATTCGAATATCATTGAATCTTATCCGGGCGTGACGACGCCGCTGACCTTTTCATTCATTATTAAAATGTATGAAGCTGTATACCGTCAAATGGCTGAGATTATGGGCGTTCCTGAAAAAGTGCGCGAGTCAGAAAGAGAAGTCTTCGCCAATATGTTGGGTTTGTTGCGAGGCAGGGTGTACTACAACCTGGAAGGGTGGTACCGGGCTTTGGCAATGTTGCCGGGTTATCAGGTAAATGCACGGTTTATGGAAACCATGATGGGGGTCAAAGAACGATTTGATATTCCTGCGCAAAAATCCGGCGGATTCCAATCATGGGCACGACTGATATGGTCGGTATTTAAGATGCTAGGGTTGTTGTTTGGTTTGAATCGTTCCAGAAGTCAATTCAAAAAGGTGTTGGATGGAATTATTGCTGAATATAAAAAACTAGATTTTGATCGGATGCGCCCTGAAGAGTCGATGCGTCGATATCTGTATTTTGAACAGTTTTTGCTTAAAAAATGGAAAGCGCCGCTTGTGAACGACTTTTTTGCCATGATCTATTTCGGCCTTTTGAAAAAATCGGCTGCTAAAATAGATCCTAATCACATCGGGTTACATAATGATTTACTGGCGGGCAGTCATGATATTATTTCCACTGAGCCTTTCCGGCGCATTATGGCGATCTCAAAAGTTATTCATTCAAATTCCGAAGCCCGTACATTTTTCCTTGAAAATCAGGCAAATACCATCTGGCAGGAAATTTCCCGATTTCCTGAAATCGAACAACGTGTACATGCTTACCTGGATGATTTTGGAGAACGTACCGTTGGCGAATTAAAATTGGAAACGATCACCTACGCTCAACAGCCGTCCAACTTTATTAGCATTTTACAATCCTATGCCCGGCAGCCATTGCCTGAGCGCCAGCCTTACGATGAAACAGAAGTGAGAAGCCGTGCAGAAGCTGCCGTAAATCACTACTATCGTTTTTCGCCCTTTCGTAAATGGTTTTTTTACGGATTGCTTAAAAAAACCAGAAAACTGGTTTCAAGTCGCGAAAACCTGCGTTATGAACGCACCCGCGGATTTGGCGTGGTTCGGCGTATTTTCAGTGGTATTGGCCGGCAATTCGCCTCGGAAGGAATGATTGAATCACAACGGGACATTTTCTTTTTGACCAAAGAAGAGATTTTTGACTTTATCAAAGGAACCTCGGTTCATTCAGATATACGTAGTTTAATTAAAGACAGAAAAAATACCTATCTAAACTACGAAAATGAGCCCCCATTGCCTGAACGTATTACGACATTCGGTACGGTATATCACGCCAATCGTTTTGATGCGGTTACGGTTACCAAAAGTACTGACTCCAGTAGTGTTCTGAAAGGATTGGGCTGCTCCGCAGGGGTTGTACGCGGGCGGGTACGCGTGGTGCGTACACCAGACGAATTAGAATCGCTTCAGGGAGACATATTGGTCACTTCTTCCACTGATCCGGGTTGGGTAACTTTGTTCCCGTCGGCCGGGGCTATCCTTGTTGAACGCGGTAGCTTATTGAGTCATTCAGCTATTGTATCCAGAGAGTTGGGTATACCTTGCGTGGTAGGAATTACCGGACTGCTGAGTATGGTCAAAACAGGCGATTTGGTGGAAATGAATGGCACTACAGGTGAAATTCTAATATTAAACCAGGAACTGCCCAATGAGTAAATTAAAAGATATTCGACACGATTACTTGCGTTATGCCAATGTTTGGGAAGACGCAGAGGTGTTAAAAGCCGGCCTGCAAGCAAAGCCGGGGGAGCGACATTTGAGTATTGCTTCAGGAGGCGATAATGCTTTTTTCTTGCTTACTTCCAATCCTGAATTGATTGTTGCGGTGGATATTAACCAACCTCAATTGTTCTTGTGCGCACTCAAACAATCAGCAATCAAACATTTGGATCGCCAGGCTTACCTGGAGTTTTTAGGTTTTTTACCCTCGAACAACCGACTGCAAATATTTAACCGTTTGGCGCCCGGCATGCAGCCTGAGGCTGCTGCATTTTGGGCCGAAAACACGGTTTTGATTGAAGCGGGGCTGGTGCAATGCGGGAAGTTTGAGCGTTATTTCCGTTTGTTTTCAAAATGGATACTACCTTGTATCCACTCTAAAAATGACGTTCGAAAACTGCTGGAACCCAAGTCGGCAGAAGCACAGACAGAATATTACCACCGCCACTGGAATACGTGGCGTTGGCGCTGGTTATTTAAAATATTTTTTTCCAGACCCGTGATGGGTTGGGCAGGGCGCGACCCGGCTTTTTTTAATGAAGTGGAAGTGGTGGTCGGTCAGCATATCTTTGATAAAGCAGCCCGCCATTTATGTTCGATGGGCGCTCAGCAAAATCACATTTTACATTTTAACCTTACCGGACATTTTGGCGACCGATTACCGGATTATGTAAAACCAGGCATTTATGAGCATATTCAATCGAACATAGATCGATTACAGTTTCACCACGGTTTTGCAGAAGCGGCTATTGAAAAATGGGGGAAATTTGATTGTTTTAATTTATCCAATATTTTCGAATATATGGATCGCGAAACATTTAAAGCTGTTGCTGATCAATTAATGCAAGGTGCAAACATCGGCGCCCGTTTTGGATACTGGAATCTGATGGTTCCAAGAAATATGGCAGACCTTTATCCCGAACGGCTGCAGGACGAAACAGAACGATCCATGGAATTGGGTTTGAAGGATCGTGGCTTTTTTTATAACAGATTTGTTATCAACACTTTATTGAAATGAACCCAAATTGGCAAAATCTGCTCGTTTTAGGCGCCGTTTTTTTGGCCCTGTTTGTTTTATGTGAATACCTGTTTCACCGTCGGAATTGGGATGCGGAACACACCCGAAAAGTCGCACATGCCGGATCTGGAATCCTTGCTTTGAGTTTTCCTTTTTTTTTGGATAGTTTTTGGCAGGTAGCGCTTTTATGCGGCTTGTTTTTATTGATACTTGCCATCACCAAGTATTCAGGTTTATTGAGATCCATTCATGCCATTAGCAGGGTCAGCTACGGAAGCACGATGTTCCCGGTGGTTGTTTCCATTTGCTTTTGGCGCTATTCAAACAGCCATCAATTGGTACATTTTTATTTGCCCGTACTGATCATGGCCCTGGCTGATCCGGCCGCCTGTTTGTTTGGCAAGAAGATGCCGATCAAAAAATTATACCTCAACAAATCGCTTGGCGGCGCGCTGGCTTTTTTTGCAGTTGCATGTACCCTGTCCGTTGTTTTATTTTACTTTTTAGGAAAACAACAACTGGATAACCAATTAATAACCAGGGCTCTGCTTGTCGGCATCGTAACCACCGCTGCCGAAGCTTTTAGCGGAAATGGTTTTGATAACCTGACAATTCCAATGGCCGCCTTGCTGGTGGTTTAATTTCATCCGACATGCAAATTCTCAAATTAAAACCGCCTTTCGATGTATCGTTTGATGCCATTCTCCCTTCATTGTACCAAGGTGTTGAATTGAAAATCAAACTTTCTCAGCCCTACGCTATTGAACACCTGAAGGCAGGCCTGATGTTAACCGACGACTCCGGAACGCCACTGGCCCGGATAGCCATTTATCAAAACCCGGAAATTGAGTTGAATGGTCAGCTATGCATCATGCTTGGCGCTTATGAATGCATCGATAATCCGGATGTCTCAAAACAGATGTTCAATGTAGTTTTCGAATATCTGAATGAGCAAAACAACCTTGGACAAGTGATTGGCCCTATGGATGGATCAAGCTGGAACACTTACCGGTTCGTCAGCGAAGAAAACCCCATGTCGCCATTTTTACTGGAGCCATTTGCCAAACCCTGGTATCCGGCACAATGGAAAGCAGCCGGCTTTACAAGCTTAATGCGATATCGATCGAACATCGCCGGGTTGTCGCCGGAGTTGGAGGTGGATTTTTTGCCGGCACAACAAAAATTTGAAGCCAAGGGTATTGTTTTTCGAGCTGTGAACCAAGCAGATGAGGATGCCGAACTTTTACGACTGGCAAGGTTTAATTTGAAGGCATTTCAAGATGCTTTTTTATATACGCCGATCAGCGAACAGGCATTCGTTGATAAGAACCGGAAAATTTGGTCGATGCTCGATCCTGAAATGGTGCAACTGGCCTTGTTCGAGCATGAAATTTGCGGGTTAATTTTTTCCTATCCTGATTTGTTGAATCCTACGGGTAAAACAGCGGTTGTAAAAACACTTGCCCGTTTGCCAGGCGAACAGTTTCGTGGGCTAGGCGACGTGCTTTGCGCCCGAATCGTTCACGTACTCTTGAAAAAGGGATATACATCCATGATACATGCTTTAATGAGGGAAACCAATGCTTCCCTTGATAATTCTTCCCGTTTTTGGGGAAAATCATACAAAACCTACGAATTGTATATTTTAGATACCCCTTTTGTATAACCTGAAGTTCGATGAACGTATTTAATCATTTTGCAAAATCTGCAAAGGCGCATCCAGCCAGGGTTGCTATCCAAACCACCGGCGAATCCATCCATTTTGGAGTATTTGAAACAGACGTACGAAAAACAGCCGCCTACCTGATAAAAAAAGGAATCAAACCTGGCGACCGTGTTTTGGTGTTTGTTCCCATGTCGATTGAACTGTACAAAGTTGTGCTGGCCATCTTTCAGGTTGGCGCTACCGCCGTTTTTTTGGATGAATGGGTTAGTTTGACCCGGCTGCGGTTGTGTTGTCAAATTGCAGGTTGCAAGGCGTTTGTTGGTCCTTGGAAATTCCGGATTTTGGCGTTTTTTATACCCGAAATCCGCTCTATTCCTATTTGGTTAGGGTTAAATAAAACAAATGAAACACCGCTTGATTGGGTTTATCCTGCCCAACCGGACGATACTGCTTTATTAACTTTTACCACAGGAAGCACCGGTACACCCAAGGCCGCACGCCGTTCCCATGCGTTTTTGAACAGCCAGTTTGATGCCTTGATTGAGGAGATTCAACCACAAACCGGTGATGTGGTGATGACCAACCTGCCTATTGTGATGTTGGTTAATTTTGGAACAGGCGCCACTTCTGTGATTGCGCCGTTCCAAGCTAAAAAACCTGCCCAAAGTAATCCGGAGCAGATTGCTGGTTTGATAAAAAGCGCTGGAGTAAACGTACTTATTGCATCACCTTTTTTGGCATTGCGGATTTCAGAAGTTGGTAAAATAGAAAACCTGGAAAAGGTATTTACAGGTGGCGGGCCTGTTTACCCGGATGATGCAACAACCCTCACAGCCGCATTTCCTAAAGCACAAGTTAGTATTGTATACGGTTCAACGGAAGCAGAGCCGGTTTCAACCATTGACGCAAGGCAATTGGCCGACTTAAAGCTGGAAAACGGCTTGTGTGTCGGCAAACCTGTTGATCGAATTTCATTAAAAATATTGCCGATCATTTTTGGACCACTTACTGAAACATCCCTCAGTCAATCAAAAATTGCCGGAGAAATTGGAGAGATTGTCGTTGCCGGCGACCATGTTTTATCGGCGTATTGGAACAATGATCAGGCGTTTTTAGATAATAAAATTGTAGATGCCGGTGGCCGGATATGGCACCGTACGGGTGATGCAGGTTTTTTAGATGAAACCGGCCGGCTGTTTCTTTGCGGCCGTTGCAAACACATGGTATTTTCCAATGGCGCTTGGTTCTCACCATTTGTCGTGGAGGGCATGCTGCGCACCCTGCCCGGGATTAAAACCGGCACGCTGATGGTTCTGGATCAAAAGCTTACCATCGTTGCCGAAAAAGAAAACGAAGCTGATGCTGATTTGCTTGGGCAACAAATATTCAATGTACTACCGTTTCAACCGGCCTCGGTTAAATGGATCGCTCATCTGCCTCGCGATCCTCGACATTTTACAAAAATAGATTATGAAAAACTTGTGGTGATGCTGTATAGCAAAAGCGGTCAATAATTTTTTTTAAGGTCATACAACGTTTTCTTTCTTACCGCCCCTCTTTAAGATATCTACACTGAAAAGATGTCAAACCAAAACGAATGACTGAACCGCAACTCATTGAACAATGTCTGAAGCATGATCGCCTGGCGCAACGGCTTTTGTACGATCGTTATAAAAATGCGATGTACACTTTGGCTTTCAGGATCACTGGCAACTTTGAGGTTGCGTCAGAGGTATTGCAAGACGCCTTTCTTCAGGTATTCAAACATTTGTCTGATTTTCAGGGACGCAGCACATTGGGCGCCTGGATTAAAACTATTGTGATTCGTACGGCATTGAGCTCTGTAAGGGCGCAAAAAGCAATTTTTGAGCCGTTGGAAACCAAACACGATTCCACCCACCTGGATTGGGGCTTACAGGAAATCGACGCACATTATCTCGAACAAGCCATACAATCCTTGTCTGATGGATATAGAGCGGTTTTTGTCATGGCTGAAGTTGAAGGGTTTTCACACAAAGAAATTGCAGAAACCCTTGGTATATCTGAAGGCACATCCAAATCCCAACTTTTTTACGCCAAAAAACGCCTTCGCGAAATATTGGTTCCAAACCTTTAAACCCCGCATTTGCCATGGAATATCATAAAATCACACTTGAAAAAGCAATTGAAAAGCTTCCGCAATACGAAGCGCCAGCCATGCTTTGGTCGGTGATTGAAGATGCAATGAACGCGGAAGATCACCTTTCGCTGGAGGTACAATCATTGCCCCAATATGAAGCGCCGGAGCAAATTTGGGCGCAACTTGATCAGCGTTTGGAGGCCATGCAACCCAAACAAACTTGGTTTTCTGTAACCAGCCGGCGATGGATGGCGGCAGCCGCAGCAGTTATGGTTTTGGTAATAGCCTGGCTGTTCATTCCAAAAATGGCCTCGGAAAGCGCCGAAATTGCAGTTACGCAAACTCAACTCAATGAAACATTGCGCCAACCGCTGGAAGAACCCGAAGATGATGCATTTGCCATGATTAATGACTTGTGTAAATCAAGGGCGCCAGTATGCGAGCAACCTACTTTCAAAAATCTGAAAACCGAGCTTGAAGAATTGACGGAAGCTAAAACCAGTATCAAATCCGCGCTGGGCGCTTATGGAGACGATCCGGGATTAACTGCCCAACTGGTGCGTATTGAACAACAACGTACGGATCTGCTCCGCCAAATTATCGCTCTGATTTAGAACAACTTGTACATTTTGCAATGGGAAAAATATTTTCAAAACTAAGCACACCTTTCATATAAACACAAAAACATGAGTATATCATTTTTACCGACGAAATGGGGGGGCTTTCCAAAGGACGCCCTTCCATACAATTGGCCTCGAATGTGGATATTGTTCATATTTCTTGCACAAATGCCTCAATTCGCACGAAGTCAAACAACCCTGCAGGTCGTTACAAAAACCATTCAAAAAACAAGCCCCTGGAAACCAGGGCAAAGTTTGGAAATCAACTGTGAGAAGGCAGAAATTCTGGTGGAAACAGCCCCCGAAGGACAAAAGTCCATTCAAATTCGGGCGGAGCTTTCGGCACGGCACCCCAAGTTGGACAGCGCAAGGCATGATTTGGACACCTGGAAATTCGTGGTATCCTCGATTGGCAAAAAAATCTACGTGCGTGCCTATGTGGGTGTATCAAGCAAAGAAGCATTGCCTACATCAAATCTGAAGGCTAAAATTACGGTAACTGCGCCGGCTGGATGTCCGGTTGTTTTGACCAACAAATTTGGCAGCGCCGCACTTGAAAACAGGGTAGGGGCCGTTCAACTAAGTGGCGAGTTTTGCGCTTTTACCTTAATTGAAATGACCGGAGGCGTTCAGGTTGATAGTAAATACGGTAATGTTGAAGGCAGGGGATTAAAGGGCCCGGTAGATATCCAATCCAAAAGAGCAGACGTATCACTTTCCAACTTAACAGGCGACTGCACCATTAAAAATGAATATGGGCGCGTTCGATTGGAAGGAAGTTCGCAAACGGGAAATGTGTCAATTTCAAATTCCAAAGGCGATGTGATTTTAAACCTTGCTGCTCCCTACCGACACAACCTTGAATTAAACGCAGGCAGCGGAACGGTCAGAACACCATTGAGTTTTCAACTGGACGCAGGCGCAAGCGTGACAAATTCGCATGCCACCTTGCATCAAGGAAAAGCAATGCCCAAAATTTCAGTTCAAACAACCATTGGCAACATCATTCTGGAATAAAAACTCAACACATGAAATACTGCATATTTTCAATCATTCTATTTCAATCCTGGTTCATGGAGGCACAAACTACGGATACCATGTTTATACAAGTGGAGCAGGAAACAGGGAAGTTTCAAAATGAACCCAAACTGGATCGGTATGACGAAATTTTTGGTTATCAGAAAGCTACACTTTGGTGCTTTAAAATAAACGTACTTTCTGCATTGCCTAACTTTAGCGACGACCCGGTTTTAAGAAATCAACCCGATTTTTTTGGGTGGGGATCTCCTGCCGAAACATTACCCAAGGTGTCTCTATCCGGTGAAATCAAACTGAATCCTGCCATTTCGATTAATGGCGGCGGCGACTTCGGGTTAAGTTCAAGCGGTTATTTCAAAGGCAAACGCAACACATGGGGGGCTCATTTCGAGCCAAGGTGGTATTTCAAAATGTTGCGACAGGTGAAAAACGGCAGCCGTGCAAATAATATCTCCGGAAACTACATGGCGTTGGAATACCGCATGCTTACATCATCTGATCGCCCCCCTGAAACCCTATTGGAAAAATCAATCAATTACACATTTCAATCAGCGACACTTCGGTTTGGGATGCAGCGGCGGTTGCTTAAGTTTGGTTTTGTCGACTTAAGCGTTGGTGTGGGCCAGTACGAACGTGTTGAAGAAACGGAACTTAATTTAGATAAGGAAACAACGAAGGAAAGCAATTGGCTGATTGAGCCAAGGTTGTCGGCAGGATTTGCTTTGGGGCCAGCCAAAGGTGCAAAAAATCCGACTGACTGGTGCTCTGTGCTTCGGTGTTTTGAGGAACAAAGCCACATGATGAAAGTGGATTTCACCCAGGTTTTTAAAGGAACAGCAGAACATTTTATCATGAAACCCACCGTTTCATATGAGCAGAAACTCGGTCATTCAAGTATTGCACTGGAAACGGAATTACAGTTTATTTTGGAAAAAACGCCGTATAAAACAATTCCCGGAATCAGCATGAACCTACAACCCAAGTGGTATTTTTTACAAAAAAGGCGTATTGCCAAAGGGAAATCCGGCAACAATTTATCCGGACTTTTCGGGGGCATCACTTTAGGTGCAACGAGGCAATGGGAAACCGAGGCTACATATGCGCTGAATGATGACCTTTTGTATTACCTGGCGCCCCATGTCGGCGCGCAACTGAGGCTCTTCAAACACGGTTTTGTTCAATACAAATTCGGTGTGTTTTCTCAAGGCACGCAAATTACGGTGGAGCCGGCCGGCTTTTATGCTGAGTTGAGAGCCGGATTCGCGTTTTGAACCTTCCATTTTTTAAACAGCAATTGAATTTCACATGAAACGTATATTTTTTCTACTGGCCTTCATCGGCTCATGCTCCGCATTTGCCCAAAATACCGACACGGTGTTTGTTTCAATTTCAAATGATACCTCTGCCTTTATCGAGCCGAGTTTTAAAAACACGTACGATGAAGTATTCAGAACCCAAGTGCCCAGTAAGTGGCTGTTCAAATTAGATGTAGGCAGTTTGCTTCCGCAAGTGGGCCAAAATACAGAAGGCGCCGGAAATCAATCATCCGGATTTAATGTAAATATTGAACATAAATTTACCACTGGACTGTCAGTAAATGCAGGTTATAAATACACCTTCGGGTTCGGCGACAACAATTTTGTCAGTGATTTTATAGACTACCATGTCTTTTCCGTTGAACCGCGATGGTACTACCAAATGCCGAAACATGTGAGACAGGGAAAAGCGGCGAACAACTTTAGCGGGAATTACCTTGGCTTGGAATACCAGCATGCCAGAAATGTGAAAAATCAAAATTTACTCAGTGGGGGTATTAGCAACGCTGCCACCTTGCGTTTCGGCTTACAAAGACGATTGTTCAGATATGGCTATTTTGACATGTCTTACGGACTGGGCGTACATCAACAGGAGCCTACTCCATACAGTCGGGGAGGTTCCAGGGTAATTGGCAATGCCCGGTTTGCGGTTGGGTTGGCATTAGCTACGCCAAAGGCGTCGACTGAAACAAAACCAGATATGTGTGATGCCTTACAGTGTTTTAGAGAAGAGCGTAAACTTTGGAAAGTGGATTTGTTTAATTTGTTGCGTATTCAAAGCCTGGATAATATCAAAACTAAACTGTCTCTGGCTCGGGAGCAAAAATTGGGTGATAGTCCGCTTTCTATCGAATATTCGGGTGCAATTACCGCCTCTAGGTTGCGGTATGATTTAAATGACATCAATGATACTGAATTCAAATCATTCGGTTTGGGCGCTGAATTGCAATTGCAAGGCAGATATTACTACAGTTTGATGAGAAGGATTGCGCAAGGAAAATCAGGAAACAACTTGTCGGGGGCCTATGTGGCACTTGTTGGCAGATCTAGCATTGAGTACTTTAATTTTCAATGGGCTCCACTGGTTCCCAATATCGCAAATGGGGTAAGTTCTGTTGCCGGGTGGGATGCAGGTATTGTTTGGGGCGTCCAATACCGGATTTTTAAACACGGTTATATTGACTTTAACATTGGCCCAGGCTTGGGAAATCGCTGGAGAAACACGCAGCCGGAAGGGCAACCAAGTATTAAATCTGTTGATACAACTCAGCTAACCGTATTTGGTGGATTAAAGATCGGTTGGGCGTTTTAGAGTGAAATTTAAATGGGAAAGGGGAAAATTTAAAATGTAAAGATTCCACAGCGTGTTGACCTTTTTTACATTTTACATTTTCCCCTTTCCCATTTAAATTTAAAAAAAAGACGATTATTCGTCATCTTCGACGCCGCCGGTTGGGTTTCGTTCCCACATGAGATAGGCTTTGAAAAACTCATCGAGGTCGCCGTCGAGCACAGCGTCAGGATTATGTACCTTATAACCTGACCGAAGGTCTTTCACCCACCTGTCGTCGAGTACATACGACCTTATTTGGCTGCCCCATTCTATTTTGCTTTTCCCGGCTTCAATTTTTTCTTTTTCAGCCTGGCGTTTGCGCAATTCAAGTTCGTAAAGCCGGCTTTTAAGTAAGTTCATTGCTATTTCACGGTTCCGGTGCTGACTGCGGTCGACCTGGCATTCCGCAACAATTCCGGTGGGAATGTGGGTTACACGTACGGCTGATTCCGTCCGGTTAACGTGCTGACCACCCGCACCCGAAGCGCGGAATACATCCCATCTGAGATCGTCGGTATTCACAACCACTTCAATCTCATCGTTTTCAATGAGCGGGTAAACGAAAACGGAAGCAAAGGAAGTTTGTCGCTTGCCCTGAGCGTTAAATGGACTTACGCGCACCAAACGGTGAACGCCATTTTCTCCTTTTAACCAACCATACGCATAATCGCCGCGTATTTCCAGGCTGGCAGATTTGATTCCTGCCGCATCGCCATCCTGTTCGAACAGGGTTTCCAATTTATAACCTGCTTTTTCCGCCCACATCCGATACATGCGAAGCAGCATAGATGCCCAATCACAGGCTTCGGTGCCACCGGCGCCCGCATTGATGGTCATCACTGCATTCATTTCGTCTTCCTTCTGGTTCAAGGTGCTGCGAAATTCTGCGTCTTCAAGCAATTGTAATGTTTTGGCATGCTGCGCATCTACTTCGACTTCAGTTGCCATGCCTTCTTTTTGAAATTCAAAAAGCCCTTCGGCATCGTCTACTTCACGCGCAAGGGCGGCATATTGATCGAGCCATTTTTTGTTGATCCCGATTTTGCGTTGAATAGATTCGGCGCGTTTCGGGTCGTTCCAGAAATTTGGATCAAAGGTTTGACTGGTAAGGTCTTCTACTTCACGTGTTCGGTTATCGACGTCAAAGATACCTCCTAAGAACGGCCAATCGATCTTTCAACTCTTTGAGTTGTTCAATGGTCATGTTTTATGTTTTTGAAAATGAATGAATTATAAAACTTCAATGTAAAAAATCAAGTCTGATTTTGGGGGAATCAACCCGCCGGCAGCTGCCTCATCTCCATAGGCCAGTTTGTTCGGAATAAACAGATAAGCTCTGCCGCCTTTGTTAAGGTTCAAAAGTCCTTCGTCAAAACCTGCCATCATTTGGCCAACACCGGCCGGGAAAGTGAGCGGGTGTCTTTTTTCAAATGAATTATCGAACATCGTTCCGTCCGGCAGAAAACCAAAATAATGTACCTGTACGACTTCGCCGGACTTGATAGGTTTTCCTGGCCCTTTTGTCAGGATCAGCATTTTTAACCCGGAAGGATTTGTGGTGATTTTATCATTTAATAACCCACCGTTGTATTCCTTGATTTTATTTTGAATATCAACTTTTAATCTGGCGATCCGGGCTGAAGTGGCTTGTTCAGCTTTTGCCTTGTCAGCTTCAGAAATGATTTGAGCTAGTGCGATTTCAAAACGTAATTCGGGTTCGTTTTGTACTGCTTTGGGTAAAAAATTCCGCATGGTGGAGTCGACCGGCTGAAATATAGTACCACTGTCGCCAATTCCCATCAACAATACCGCATCCATGATGGGTGGAACGTGGTCGGGCGTTGCATCGGCTGCCGGAATGTCGTATTTATATGCGCCGCCCAGGTTTTTTCTGGAACTGCTCAACAGGGTATCCCCAATAAATACATTCACAAACGCTTTAATCGTTTCGCCGCGTTTAGGTTGCTGTCCCCCCTTTTTAATGTGGTGGTAAAACCGGTAACCATGTTCGGTCGTCATGGCTGGTGTTTGTGCATCAAGCAACTGGAAAACCATGGCAAATACCAGCGTCAAACAATATTTCATGGCAACTTATTTTGATGATTTGTTGTAATTAAAGCGGTTATTGCAGGATTCAATTTTCTTCAAAACTTATATAAAAGACCAGGTCGGCGCTGGGGGGAATTGGCCCGGAGCCATCTACGCCATATCCGAGGCTAAATGGAATAAATAGGATTGTGACACCACCTTTTTCATTCACAAGCGTCATGCCTTCATTAAATCCCGGAATCAGGCTGCCCACTTCAAATTTAATGGATTCACCCCGGCTGTAGGAATTGTCGAACATCACTCCGTCCGATTTTAACACGCCGTAATAGTGGGTTGCTACTTTATCACCTTCCTTTACGCGTGCGCCTTTGCCTTGCTTGATGATCACATATTCAAGCCCGGAATCGGTCTTTTTGAGCTTTTTCTTCAATTTTCCGGCGTTATAATCGGCAAGATATTTTTCCACTGTTTTTCCGACCTTCGCTTCTTTGGCCTGCACTTTTTTTCTTTTTGCTTCAGCCTGCTTTTCTCGTGTGGCTTTTTTTTCGGGAGTAAGCACATCCATCACCTTCACTTCGTATCGAATAACTTTGACGACTCCAAATTCAGGTGGAATTTGTTTTGCAAGCATTGAATCGACCGTTTGTAAAATGGTTGCTGAGTCGCCGGTGGTTAACAGACGGAGTCCATCGAAAATAGCTACAGTCCTTTGAGACATGGCAATTGAATCAGGTAGCGTAAACTCCCTGGCTTCGCCAAAATCCCTTCTGCTTGATTGCACCAATGAATCATTAAGCCAGGTATGTGCATGAATTAATACGCTGGAGCCATAGGTGATCCTCGGCCCTTTTTTGT
>JAEUUR010000036.1 GCA_016787465.1 Saprospiraceae bacterium
TTCCCGACGTGCTGGAATGGCGCAGAAACTATATTTATGCCTGTATTGACTACACGTATTTTACGGTATTGGCCCAACATTCCAATACGAACGCATTGTCTGAAATGATCCGCGATGCTGAAAATGTATTATATCTGGCTAGCGGAACCAGTTCCGAAGAACAATATCTGGCTTTGTTCGTCACATCAAATCTGGCACATGCGTTATGGTTGCGTGGAAATGCCGACGACAGAGATCGCGCAGTGCTGCTTTATGAACAATTTATTCAACAGAATAGCTGGTATATCATTCAAAAAGACCTGGATGATTTCAGGCAGGCAGGAATCACTTGGCCCGATTATGAAAAACTGATTGATCTGATTAACCCGGACATGTGAGCCCATTACATCCGTTTTTATCATAGATTGCCTGTATCCTGAGCACGCCACCAAGACATTCAACGGGGAGAAAAGACGTATGATTTCTCCTCCCGTAGAAAATCTAAAACGGTTCTAAAATACCGCCTACCTTTACGGCCAATTTTTTCCGATACAATGACCACTGTAGAGCAATTGCTGAAAGAAACGGAGCTGCACATCAAAGACTTTTTTGCCGAACACCTCTCGGAAAGTTATGTGTTTCACAACCCGGAACACACAGCCCAAACCGTGGCGGCAGCCAAAATTATCGGCGAAGGCTTTCGCCTCAATGAACGGGATATGCTGGTTTTGATGCTGGCGACCTGGTTTCACGACACCGGTTACAGCGATGGACCCGACAACCACGAGGAACGCAGCTGCGCCAACGCCGAACGTTTCCTGCGCGGCAAAATTTCGGATGACGACCTGAACGACCTCGTCGGCTGCATACGAGCCACCAAAGTGCCGCAAAACCCGCAGTCCATTCTGGAACAGGTGATTTGCGACGCCGACCTCAGCCATCTCGGCATGGATACCTACTGGGATCGCAACAGCCGCCTGCGTCAGGAATTTACACTGACACGCAGTAAGGTGATGAGCGACAATGAATGGGTCGATTTTGAGCTCAATTTCATGCTGACCCACGAATACCACACCGTCGTGGCTCAGGAATTGTTCAACAAGCGGAAAGCAAAACATATCCAGCAATTACTCAAACAGAAACGCCGCCTCAACCCCAATATGGCGCCTACGGTGGATGAGATTTCCCTGCTCGACGAAAAAGAAAAAAGCGGCGACATCGGAAAAGCGCTGCGCGATACCGAAAACGAAATCAAAATGGCGCGTTTCGGGCGTGGCGTGGAAACCATGTACCGTACCACTTACCGCACGCACACCAACCTGAGCGCCATGGCCGACAGCAAGGCGAACCTCATGTTGTCGGTAAATGCTATCGTCATTTCTATCCTGGTATCCAACCTGCTGCCTCGCCTGCAAGACGGGTTCTCCTTTCAGTTGCTTATCCCGGTGATTTTGCTTACCTGTACCTGCCTGGGGTCTATGGTGTACGCAACGCTCGCTACCCGCCCCAAAGTGACCGAAGGCAAAGTAACCCGCGAAGCCATCAAACAACGCAAAGCAAACTTGCTGTTTTTCGGCAACTTTTATAACATGTCGCTCGATGACTTCCAATGGGGCGTCAATGAAATGCTTACCGACCCGGAATTTTTGTACAGCTCCATGAGCCGCGACCTCTATTTCCTCGGAATCGTGTTAGCTAAAAAATATCAGTACCTCAGCTATTGTTATAATATCTTCATGTTCGGGCTGATCATTTCCATGGCAGCTTTCGGACTTGCTTTTGCATTCTAACCCTGCTTCGCAGCAAAATCGCCCAAAGGAACGTTCTGAATCTTATGTCACTCGTCATCATACCGACTTACAACGAAATCGAAAACGTGGAAGCCATCGTAAGGGCGGTGTTCAACCTGTCCGAGCCGTTTCACGTATTGATCGTTGACGACGGCTCACCCGATGGCACAGCTGATGTAGTTCGACGTTTGCAAACCGAAGAATTTCAAGGTAAACTTCACCTCCTGGAGCGCAAAGGCAAACTCGGCCTCGGCACCGCCTACATTGCGGGTTTCAGGTGGGGCCTGGAGCGCAACTATGAATATTTCTTCGAAATGGATGCCGATTTTTCCCACAACCCCAACGACCTGCCCCGGCTTCTGGCCAAATGCCGCGACGAAGGCGCCGATGTGGCAGTGGGTTCCCGGTATTGCTCCGGCGGGCATGTGGAGAACTGGCCCGCCGATCGCATTATTCTCTCGCGCGGCGCCTCCATTTATACAGCGCTGATTCTTTGGATGCATGTAGCCGACCCCACTGCCGGCTTCATCTGTTACCGCAGAAAAGTGTTGGAAAACATCGACCTGGACAATATCCGGTTCATTGGATACGCCTTCCAGATTGAAATGAAATATACGGCTTACAGACTTGGTTTTAAGGTAAAGGAAGTACCCATTACCTTTAAAGACCGCGAAAAAGGGCAATCCAAAATGTCGTTGAAAATCATCCGCGAAGCCATGTTGGGCGTCTTGCAGATGCGTTTTCGGAAAGTTCGCCGCTCAGTTTCTGCTACCTGAGTACTTCCTCTACGGATACCAGTGGCAGGTTGAATGCTTCAGCAACGCCTTTGTACACTACTTTTCCACCTACTACATTCAGGCCAAGTTTCAATTCACCGTTGTCGCTGCAGGCTTTTTTCCAGCCCTTGTCGGCCAGTTGTAAGGCATAAGGCAGGGTGGCGTTGGTAAGTGCCAGCGTAGAGGTGAACGGAACTGCGCCAGGCATATTTGCCACGCAGTAGTGCACCACATCTTCCACAACGAAGGTAGGATCGAGGTGCGTGGTAGGATGGGTAGTTTCCACACAACCACCCTGATCGACAGCCACGTCGACGATCACCGTGCCCGGGCGCATCAGTTTGAGCATGTCTTTGGTAATCAACTTGGGTGCTTTGGCGCCTGGCAGCAACACAGCGCCAACCACCAGATCGTGGGTTTGAATGAGGCGGCGGATGTTGTATTCGTTGGAATATTCAGTGATGACATTGGCCGGCATCACATCGCTGAGGTAGCGCAAGCGCGTGAGGCTGGTATCGAGGATGGTTACCATGGCGCCGAGTCCGGCGGCCATTTTAGCTGCCTGGGTACCTACAATCCCGCCACCGATTACCAATACTTTTCCGGGAGGAACGCCAGGTACGCCGCCTAACAAAACACCGCGGCCTTTCACCGGTTTCTCCAGGTATTTGGCGCCTTCCTGAATCGCCATACGTCCTGCTACTTCCGACATTGGGATGAGCAGTGGCAACTGCCGGTCTTTGGTTTCTACGGTTTCGTAAGCAAGGCACACGGCGTCGCTTTTGATCATGGCCTTGGTTAATTCTTCACTTGAGGCAAAGTGGAAATAAGTGAAAATCAACTGGTTAGCCCGGCAGCGTGCATATTCTTCCTGAATCGGTTCTTTAACTTTAATGATCATTTCGGCTTTAGCCCACACCTCGTCGGCGGTAGGGAGAATAGAAGCGCCCGCGCTGATATATTCTTTGTCGTTAAAACCGCTGCCTTCGCCGGCGGTGCTTTGTACGAATACCTGATGCCCGCGACGAGTGAATTCCATTGCTCCCGCAGGAGTGAGGGCCACGCGATTTTCGAAACTTTTTATCTCTTTTGGTACACCGATGATCATTTTCTGACTGTTTAAGTTGGTTAAGACTGATTTTGGTTAGAGGCAGCGGGCAAAGGTAGGAAGTTCTGCTAATATGGGGTCTTGAAGCAGTCGAAAATGAATGATTTTAGGTTTTCAAAATTTATAACCAATGCCTAAGCTAAAGCCAAAACTACTAAAGGGATATGGAACCCTTTGCGCCAACTTCGGTTTATTTTGATCAGTCGGGACGTTAGGATTAACTGTATATTTTCTTTTGTAAAATATTTTTCGTTGCGATTCGGTTAATGTATTAAGCAAATCAGTTCCATCTATGACATATGAAGTAACTTCCCCTCGTGTTGGATAATACGAGCCACTGGTGTTTTGCAAATTTAACGTGATGAAAAAGTTGGCATTTTTAGGAGGATGATATTCAATACCAAGCCCTGAAGTAATCGCAATAGGCATACTTGACGAATAAACAATCTTAGTTTCAAATTGGCCATTGTTGCTTTGAAAATCTTCCTTTCTTGATATTTTGCCCAGCAACCCAACCGAGGGGCCAATGTTAATAAAGGGCCTAAATTTCCTTTTTGAATTTAATTGAAACTTAATGGATGGATTTATCCAAAGCATTTGGCTTTCATATTTGACAAGGTTTACACCCTGGTTATTTTCAAATATTAATGACTGTGTATTTACCGTTCCATCTAAAAAAGAAAATTTCATATTAAATTGCAACCCATCATTCCCTCCGAAAGTTAAAAAAGCGCCATATTCATACCCTTTTCCAAAAGAAAAATCAAACACTTCAATATCACGGACTCCATTACTATAAATAATGATATTTCCATCAGTCATAGATGTTTGAGCCCAAGGTGTATTATAACCCAAATTGATTCCAAATCTTACTTGGCTATGCAATGTGATTTGGTTTAGGGAAAATAAAATCAAAAAGAGCGGTATTTTTTTCATGTCGTTGTTCGGTTGAGTACAAGTGCATTATTCGTTCATTTATCTTCAAAATAAAACATCCCGGATCATTCGCCAAGGAACAATCCGGGATGTTGGAATTTATTTCAAACTCAGTTGCTGCAATCTTAATCGACCACGATCATTTTTTTCGTAGCCGTGAAATTGCCGGAGTTCAATTGATAGAACAATATACCGGTTTCGAGTTCCGCACGTTGCATAGTAACTGTATTCAAACCTTTAGCGAAATCGCCGCTGATGGTTTTCAACAACTTGCCTTCTGCATTGCTCACCATAATTTCAGCTGATGCTGCTTCTGGCAAGTGGAAGGTAATTGTCGTCAGGCCATTCACCGGGTTTGGTACGTTTTGCAACAATTCGTAACCTGCGCCTGCGATAACGGAGCCATTTTGGCCGTTGAAACGCAGTGCAACTTCCCAGTTCGCAACAGAAGCGCCGCTGGATTTGTATGCCTGCGATTTGGTGATGCTGTTCGAAACCGCAATCATTTCACTGAGTTTGCCTGCTTTTTGAGCTTCGAAACGCAGGGTAAATGCAGCATGTTCGTCAATTGAAACCGTCACAGCGTTTTCAAAAATTCCGAAGTTGTTAGCCGTTACGCGGTCGTTAGCCACCACACCCAAAGTTTTCAAGCCATTGAGATTCAATGTAGTTTGGTAACCTTCGATGTTTTCAGCAGGACTGAATGTTACTTCAACAATTTCACCGGCTTTCAAATCGCGGTCGTTTACATCAAGCAACAAAGAGCCTGAGGTACGATCATCTGAAATCATGGAAGAATTCGACACCACCGAATTGTTCACGTCGCCGATTT
>JAEUUR010000059.1 GCA_016787465.1 Saprospiraceae bacterium
CAAACCTTATTTCACCGTAGGCGCTATTCTGGCAACCATTGCATTGTTGCTCATGCCCCATTCATCGGCTCTTTGGATGGCTGCAGGTTTGCTTTGGATCCTGGATGCCAGCATCAATGTCAGTATGGAACCATTCCGGGCCTTCGTGGGTGATTTATTGCCTGAATCGCAGATCAATCGAGGATACACCACCCAGAGTATGTTTATCGGCATTGGAAATGTAATTGCCGCGCTATTGCCGGCAGCAATTATTGCGGTAGTGGGTAGCGGACAGGTAACTCCGGGATTAAGCATTCCGCCATATCTGATCGCCGTGTTCACTATTGGCGCCTTGTTTTACCTGGCAGCCGTGTTGTACACTGTGAGTACAACCAAAGAATACCCCCCGGAAGACATCGATGAATTCAACAAAATGAAAGCGGAGACCGCCGGTTTGGCGCACGGGTTCAAGGAAGTTTTCGACAACATCGTTAAAATGCCCTCCACCATGAAACAGGTGGCGCTGGTGCAGTTTTTTACCTGGCCAGGTTTGTTTTTGATGTGGTTCTTTTTCACAACGGCCGTAGCACGGGAAGTATTGGGCGCTCCCGACACCAATTCGCCGCTGTTTGCCGAAGGCGTAGCCTGGGGCAATATTTGTTTCGGGTTCTATTCGGCGGTTTGTTTTGTCTTTTCATTTTACCTGCCTAAACTTGCGGACAAATGGGGTCGCGCGCGTACGCACGCCGTGTGCCTGGCACTGGGCGCCGCCGGACTGTTGTTCGTAGGCATTGCGCCCAATAAGTATTGGTTGTTGTTGTCAATGACAGGTGTCGGTATTGCCTGGGCGAGTATCCTTTCAATGCCCTATGCGATGCTGGCTTCCACCTTGCCAGCAAATAAGATGGGTGTTTACATGGGCATATTTAACTTTTTCATCGTGCTGCCCGAAATCATTGCGACGCTAGGCTTCGGCTGGATCATGGAAAACATACTTGACAACAACCGCATTCACGCTGTCATGCTCGGGGGCGGATTACTAGGATTGGCAGCCCTTTTGAGTTTGTTGGTCAAAGAGCGGAGGAGTTGAGGAGGTTTTTCGAATCATTCGAATAACGTTGCTAGTATCGCGGATTCGCCAGATTTTGGGATTTCGCGGATGGATTTCGCAGATGGATTTTTTGAATAATCGAATCAATATTATCATTCATCATTCATCATTCATCATTCATCATTCATCATTCTAAACTTCTGTAACTATGAACGACTTGATTTACACCCTCATCATTGGCGCCGTTTCAGGATGGCTTGCCGGACAAATCAAACAAGGCTTCGGATTCGGCGTAATCGGAAACATTATTCTGGGCATCATTGGCGCTTTTGTCGGAAACTGGCTGTTCCGCTCTGTTTTACATGTTTCAATCGGCAGCGGGCTAGTTAGCGTAATTGCAACTTCTGTAATTGGTGCGCTGGTGGTGCTGTTCATTGTGGGGCTATTCAAAAAATGATCGCGGATTCGCCGGATTTAGCGGATTGTGCGGATTTTTTGGATTTTGGGATTTTGGGATTTTGTAGATTTTGGGAGGCTGTCTCCTGCGTATATGGGAAATGAACTCGTTGCTGCGGAAACCCAACTCCGGAGACAGCCATTTTCATGTAATACACACAACATACCTACAAAACTATATGTAATCGAACCAATCGAATCAATCGAAAAATCGAACCAATCGAAAAATCGAACCAATCGAATCAATCGAAAAATCGAAAAATCGAACCAATCGAATCAATTTCCATGCGTTTTATCTTACTCTTCAGCATTCTATTTCTTTCCGTTAATTGCAAGAATTATTTCGGCAACCCTTACCCGAAATCGGCGCCGCCGCACGTATCGCCCGTGCGCAATGAGATGCGCGTGGAACCCGGCAACTGGTGGGTAGGCATGAAACACAACTGGGTGGAAATCATGATTCACCGCGACGACGTGGCTTCTTACCAGGTCAAACTGGGGCCCACCAAAGGAGTGAAACTGCGCTCCGTAGAGAAAGCCGAAAGCCCCAACTACCTATTCATTACCCTGGATATCGCGGCAAGTGCCAAGGCTCAAACCGTCCCGATCATCTTTACCAAGGGAACGGAATCATTCACCCATCCCTACCCCATCCTGAACCGCAGGCCAGGGCCAAAAGGCATGGGCGTGAATCCCAAAGACATCATTTACCTTATCTTTCCCGACCGCTTTTCCAACGGCGACCCTTCCAACGACAACGTAGCGGGTATGCATCAGGGATTGCAACGCGATTCACTCGTAGGGCGCCACGGCGGCGATCTGCAAGGCATTATCAACCACCTCGACTACCTCCAAGACCTGGGCATTACGGCTATCTGGCTAAACCCGGAACTGGAAAACGACCAAAAACGCGAATCGTACCACGGCTACGCCGTGACGGATCATTACCGCGTCGACCGCCGCTTCGGAACGAACGACCTGTTGCGCGAACTCGTGCAAAAATGCCACGAACGCGGCATTAAAGTCGTGCGCGACGTGGTACTCAACCACATAGGAAGCGAACATTGGTGGATGCAGGACCTGCCGTCAAAAGACTGGATCAACCAATGGCCCGTCATGACCCAAACCACCTACCGCGCCCCTACCCTGCTCGATCCCTACGCGTCGGAGTGGGATAAAAAACGCTTCAGCGACGGCTGGTTCGTACCGACCATGCCTGATTTGAACCAGCGCAACCCGCATGTGGCCAATTACCTCATCCAGCAGGCCATCTGGTGGATGGAATACGCTGGCCTCGATGATTTCCGGATCGATACATACACCTATTCCGACCAGGCATTTTGCAGCAGGTGGTGCAAGGAAGTGCGCGAGGAATACCCCAATTTGAATATGTTCGGCGAGATTTGGGAACACGGCGTGTCGGTACAGGGCTTTTTTGCCGACGACCAGCCCCTTAAAAGCGCCAACTTCGATTCCAACCTGCCCAGCGTGGTCGATTTCCAACTGTGTTTCGCCATCCATGAAGCGCTTAGCCGCGAACAGGGCTGGACGGAGGGCATCTCGCGCGTGTACTACACGCTCGCGAAGGACCGCTTTTACAAAAACGCCAACATGAACGTCACGATGCTCGACAACCACGATTTCAGTCGTTTTTACACCATCGTGAAAGAAGATTACAACAAATACAAAAGCGGTATGGCTTTCCTGCTGACCACCCGCGGCATCCCGCAGATCTATTACATGACCGAAATACTCGGCACGGGCAATGAGTGGCCTTCGCACGGCAATATCCGCAAAGACTTCCCCGGCGGCTGGCCAGGCGACCCGGCGAATAAGTTCACCGCCGCCGGCCGCACGGCCCAGGAAAACGACGCCTACAACTATGCCCGCGCACTGATCCAATACCGCAAAAACAACCAGGTGCTGCAAACCGGAAAACTTACCCAGTTTGTGCCCGTGGATGGCGTGTATGTGTATTTTCGCCACGATGCATCCAAAACCGTGATGGTCATTCTCAACACCGCCAACAGTGAACGCACGGTAGATACCGCGCGTTTTGCCGAGCGTATGACAGGGTTTAGCAAGGCAAAAGATGTGGCGACCGGCGCCATGATCAATGATCTAAGCAAATTAACCCTGGAGAGAAATTCGCCGCTGGTGTTGGAGTTGATGCGGTGATGTGTTTTTGTGTGTTTTGGTGTTTTGGTGTTTGTGTGTTTTGGTGTTTTTGAGTTTTTGTGTTTTTGAGTTTTTGTGTTTTTGTTTAATTCTTTGAAAATCAAAACGTTTTGACTTCTGGAACAGTATTGCTCATTGAGCAATGAAGGGGAGATTGAATATCTGAATCGTTTTCACTTCAAAAATTCCTTCGGTGTTCGACATTCGGTGTTCGGTGTTCAAATTACATCCTTAATCACTTTTTTCTATGCTGACGAATAAAGACTACTCGAAAATGACACTGGACGAATTGGTGTCGAAAGAAGCGAAGATGAAATCTTTAAAAACGACTACGTACGTGTTTGTCGGCGTGTTGTTCGGTATTGCAATTTTTGCGGCTACGCGTGGAAAATTTATCCTGACAGTGGCGCTGCTCGGCGCTGCGATGGTGTTTGGCGGTCGGTATACGAAGGAACTGCAGGACTTGCGGGCGGAAATTGACCGGAGAGAAGGAGGTGCGTAAGTACGATTTTTTTGCAGGACCGCTGGAATATTCATTGGGACGGATTAAGTCAAAACGTTCGATACTTGACTAATTAATTATATTTGAACGGATGTTTGGCGGTTTGTTCTCATAAATTAAAAAATTTGACTATCCGCATGTTGTACAGTAAGATAATAATCCAAAAAAACGGGCGACCTTGACAGATGTTACGCCTCTTCGAGGCGAGTGTATCTACTATGGAACAAGCTTAACAATGTCAACGAAAATGCTTTCTATCTTAACCTATCTCCTCATTGCCGGAATGCTGATTTTTCTGGTATTCACGTCATTTGGGACCACATCAGGCGGTGATGCCGCCACCAGAGGCTTAGGCAAGTTCTTGATCGTGTTGCCTGTTGCGGCAATTATCTTTCTGGTGGTATACCATCTTCCGATCAATAACTGGATTAAATACCTTGGGCTCACGATTGGACTTTTGTGTTTTGCCGCTTTAATCATTTTTTTGCTCGCGTTGTCGGGGTCAAGTTTGTTATTTCAAGATACCAGGCAACCATTTACACCGCAATATGACGACCCGGTTTTGACCCAATTATTTGATGCCTTTCATAGAGGTAAAGTACGTAAATGGAAATCTTTATTGCAGTCGCATCCTGAGCACCTTCAGCACAAACAGTTGTTGAATGATATTTTAAATGATGCCTGTGAAGGAAGTAGGTCGAATGCACACAAACTCGAAGCCTTAAAATATATGCTTGATGCTGGCGCAACAATTGACTCCATTCATTGCCATGCATTTTCTAACCTGGCTTATACCTGCAAGGCCGACTTCACAGAATTGCTTTTACAACATGGAGCGGATCCTAATTGCATGCCAATCCCATCACAAACCGTTCTTTTTTATTGCATGGGAGGTGTTTATGGAGAGGTTAAAATTTTTGAGTTATTGATCAAGTATGGAGTCGACGTTAATGCAATAACCTATAATGAACAACATCAGGATAATCTTACCCCTCTTTTATATGCGGTATATTTGGGGCAGTGGCCTTGTTGCATCACCTTGCTGGACAACGGCGCCGATCTTAACTACAAGAATAAAGACGGCATCAGCATTAAAGATTACATCCTCCAAAAAGCCGAAAACCCGGAAGACATTGGCTATTACAAGAATCCGGATTTCTTGCAATTAGTGGAACATATTAAACAGTACCAATAACAGGCTGAAACAGGAGCTATTATGCAACGCAGAGATTTCATTCGCACTACATTATTATCATTCCCGGCTTTTGCCTGTTCAACTTCCAAGCGGACGGGTAATATGGCAGCCAAAGCATTTGTCGTAAGAGCTGGCGACAGCCGTTTTCATAAGCCGACACCATTTCATGGCGTAAACCCAAACGACCTCAAGGTTTCGACCAAGGACACGGCAGGCAGGCTCTCGGCGTTTGACTACCTAGGCACGGAAAAAGTCGGGCCGATGCTTCACTCACACCTTTTTCAAGACGAAATGTTTTTCGTGTTGAAAGGCGAATATGTGTTTCAATTGGGCGAAGAACGGCAGTTGCTGCAGGCCGGCGACCTGATTTTCTTGCCCCGAAACGTGCCACATACTTGGGTACAAATGAGCGACCGGGGCAAGATGTTCTACTTCCTGCAACCGGCCGGCAAAATGGAGGAGTTTTTTTTACGGCTGACCGAACTGGATGGTAAAGGTACTCGTGAACAGTACGAGGAACTGGGCAAAATGAGCGGCATTGCCAACCATGGACCCGGCATTTCCGCCACAGAAAAGCATGTTTATGCACAGCAACTAAGCAATGGGTACGTAGTACGCGCTGGCCAAGGCCGCTTCGGGGAGCAGACTATTATCAATGGCAAAAGCCATAACGACATCAAGGTTTCCGGCAAGGACACCGGCGGAGAATTGTCCGTTTTCGAGTACTACGGCCGCGAAAAGGGCGGGCCGCCAATGCACGTACACCCGAACCAGGATGAGGTGTTTTACGTTGCCGAAGGCAAGTACCTGTTCCAATGCGGCGACGAGAAATTTACGCTCGTTGAGGGCGACATGATTTTTCTGCCAAGGGCAGTGCCACATACCTGGGCGCAATTAGAGGACGTGGGCAAACTTCTGTTCTTCTTCCAGCCAGCCGGGAAAATGGAGGACTTTTTCCGCAGCATCGGAGGCAATAAACAGCTAGCAGCGGGGCTTGACCCCTTTAAAGAACATGATATGGAGATTGTTGGTCCGCCGTTGAAATATTGAATTTGGGGGATGAGTAGCGCTGGATGGTACAATACTCACTCATTCGAATCCGTTACTTCTTTCATCGATTTTCGAAAATTGTTTCTAACGTCCATTCATGATAATTCATCACCAAACACACAAAAACATGCAACACACCATCAAAACAAATGGGTTTGGAAAGGTCCTCAATTCCATGAGTACGATTGGAAAAACGATGCCTTAAAACTCAAAGGGCAAGAAGGCCTTGCCATTGACGCAATCACTGGCAGAAACTTTGAACTTTCAAACGTGAAGCTCGACCGGGAAAGCAAGTCGTTTGAATACGGACAATAAATGGCGATGACAAAGGGGGCTGTCTAGCGCTTCCAGAAACGCTCCGCTTGCGGCATGTTTTCCAAAAACGCACAGGTTTGTTGGTAACCCTTATCGATCACGTCGCGCCATTTTTGCCAATCGAGCAAGCCGTACGACCGCAAATCCATTTCCAGATACATCGAAACCTGCTTCTTAGTGTTTTCCTGTTTTTGCACACTGTTCAAGGTCAGGGAATTCATCAGCAAAGCAGGCATTTTGGGCAAGCGATACCGGTGTTTTTTGGTAAAAATATTCAAAAAGATGTCCCAAGCCGAAGGTACTGTTTTGACATCCACCAAACGCGGCGACTGGGCCGATAAAGCAATGGCAATCACATGGCGAACGGGTTTTTCATACATAGCCTCGATGGGTAAATTGTCCAATACGCCGCCGTCAACGTGCAAATGACGGTCAATGATCACCGGCGGAAACACCCCCGGAATGGCGATGCTGGCCTCTACTTTTTGTCGGGCCAAACCTGTATCGTGCACTTTTACGCAGGCCGATGAATAATTGGTGGACACACAATAGGTGTTTATCCAAAAATCCTCCAGGTGTACATCGCCGAGCATGTGTTTCAGGTAAGTACGCATGTTTTTGCCCGTCATCAAGGATAAAAACGGGAAATGGTAATCGTTCGAAGTGACTTTGCAATCAACGCCCATTTGGCAGAAATCGCGCACCTTCGGCAAATCAAAATCGGTAATGGTCAGGCCCATGCCATACAAGGCGCCTGCGCTGGTTCCGCCGACAAAGTCGAACTCGAGGCCCGCCTCCATCATAGCTTTGGCGGCCCCAATATGCGCAGCGCCTTTTGCGCCGCCGCCGCCCAACACCAACCCGATTGCCTGGTGCGTCAAGATGCGGCAAAACCGCCGAATATCGCGGGCATTGCCTTGACGCAGGTGCAAGTGCAGGTTGACTGGGCGTTCCTCCAACCAACGCCGCGTTTGGCTCGGGAGCGGCGCGTTTTCAGGATGCAGCAGCAATAAATAGATTTTTTTGTTGAGGATATTTTTGCTGTAAATCTTCAGTTTTTCCTCAATGGAGTACAAACTGCTCGGTGCGTAAAATTCGGTCGCGACTACCACCAAATCGCAATAGGTAAGGCACTCATTTGCCCAGGTGGGGTTTGCCTCATCGCAGAGGAGAATGTTCATGCCCGTGCTGTTTTCCATCTCTTCAAACATGGCGTGCCGATCTGCAAACAAGCTGTCGTCGGCCTCATATACCGTAACGGGCGTGCCCATTTCGGCGAGTTCCTGTTTGATGTCGTTGGTCCAGCCTGAAAAATCATGGTCGGCTTGCAATTTGATCACCGCCACGTTTTTAGGGGCTGCGCCCAATCGGTGCTGAAATGACTTGCGCCGCATCCGGTTGATAACGAATTGGGGCAGGTTGTACGCTAAATGCGGGTTTTGCGCCACGATGGTTCTGTAATCAGCCTCATCAATCTGCAACACCAGTGATCCCCGAATGGCTACCACCGACGCCGTGCGCGGGTCGTTGGTAAAAAGGGCAAATTCGCCTACTGGCTCACCTGCCGCCACATCGCCTAAAATCTGGGTACCCGCCTCGGTGTGCTGCAACACACGTAGCCGCCCCGACAACACGATGTACAGCGCATTGTCCGTATCACCTTGTTGGAAAACAAATTGACCCGTCTCGAAATGCTGGATCTGAGCTACCGAAAACACGTGGTTTAACTGAGCATCCGACAATTCGCCAAAGAGCTGGGTCAAGTAGGGGCGGAACTGTTGCAGGTGTTCCGCATGTGAAGTAGTAGCGGCGCCGGAAAGCGTCTGATCAAAGTGATAAAAACGGGCAGATTGGATAGATGAGCTGTGGTGCATAACAGAAAATTTACAATCCATTAATGCAGCAAAAATGGGGGCTATCACCACGAAACACGTTGCCCTGTCGTTTCAAAATCATGCCCTGTCGTTACATTTTGGGCAAATATGCCCCTGTGTTACATGCAAATGCCCTGTGGTTACATGGCCTGGCTGGGGGGAATACCAAATCGCTCCTTAAAGGCGCGCGAGAAATAGCTCTCGCTGCCAAAACCGACCATGGCAGCTACATCGCCGACGTTGCCCTTGCGGTTTTTGAGCATCACCATCGCCTT
>JAEUUR010000160.1 GCA_016787465.1 Saprospiraceae bacterium
TGCAGCAATGCCGATTTGGCCATCGGTATTTGGTACGGGGCCAACTGGGTTTTAGTATTATGCTTATTCATCGTCAGTGCGCTCACGTAACCATCGCAACAGGTGTACGGAATGCCCATCATTTCCAGATACCCCTGCAACTTGCCATCTTCCAGCGGGCTGCCGTGCAATGCCGCAAATGCGCAGTCGAAGGTAATTCGTTCGCCATGCAAGGTCAGCGAAAAATCGTTTTTGTCGATGGGTGTACCCGTATCCAGCTCGTGCCAGTCCGACTTTTGAATATCAATCAAAAAAGTCCGGTACTTATCTTTTGGTAAATAATCACGTACGACTTGTCCACTCTTTAGAGAAATCACCCTTTCTGCAGAGTCGCCGCCGGTTAAAATTGCTATCGTTTTCATGGGGCAAAGATACGCTTGACTTAAAGTTATGTTATCGTTTAAACATTATTCGTTGACATTCGTCTATCAATAGCTGTTTGCAACTTCTTGTTCGTACAATTCCTTTTTTGTAGTCCACCCAAGGTGGTTGTGAAAGTCGTGATCGCAAAATCCTTGAAAATCAAGCATTTCCCATCACTCAAATCATAAAAATCACTTTAATCACAGTATATATGACCGAATCTCAAAAATTAAAACACCTGCTTTGGCGCATGGGCTTTGGGCCCCGCACTACCAGTTGGGAAAAATGGAGTTCCCTGCCTGCTGCTTCCTGGTGGCCCAAACTCAAAGATGATTCGGCAGCTCCGCCTGAGCATTACGATGTAGCCGGCGATGTGGTAAAAGGTTTGTTGATGGGTGTTGGTGAAATCGGAAAAATGGAGCAACGCGAGTTGGACAAAGAGCAAAAAAAACAACTCCGCCAACAAAGCCGCGACCAGTTGCAGCACCTCAACCTGCTTTGGCTGGAAGATATGACCAACTCTAAAGCACAACTCAGGGAAAAAATCGCGTTGTTTTGGCACGGGCACTTCGCCAGCCGGAATATCAATGTACTATACCAGCAACAATTGTTGGAGATCATCCGCAGGCATGCTTTGGGGAATTTCGGTGAGTTGCTGCGCGACGTATCCAAATCTGCCGCCATGCTGGCTTTTCTCAACAACCAGCAAAATAAAAAAAAGCACCCCAATGAAAACTTTGCCCGTGAGGTAATGGAACTATTCACCCTCGGTCGCGGGCATTATTCCGAAAACGACATCAAAGAAGCTGCCCGGGCATTCACGGGCTGGGGATTCAAGCTCAACGGCGAATTTGTTTTCAGAAAATGGGATCATGATACAGGCGAAAAAACCGTACTAGGGAAAACCGGCAATTTCAGCGGCGATGAAGTGCTCGACATCCTGCTGGAGCAACGCCAAACAGCCCATTTCATCGCCCGAAAAATGTATAAATTCCTGGTGAATGAAAACGTGATACCTGAGGAGCGTATCCAATGGCTGGGCGATCGCTTTTTCGATTCCGGCTACCACATTATGCGACTGCTGAACGACATCGCTCAAAGCGACTGGTTTTACGCTCCCGAAAACGTGGGTGTGAAAATTAAATCGCCCATTGAACTGTGGGTGGGAATGCGACGCATTCTGCCCATGGAACTCGCCGACCCAGAAATACAACTCACCCTGCAAAAAGCCCTTGGGCAAATTTTGTTCTTCCCACCCAACGTAGCCGGATGGCCGGGCGGCCGTGATTGGGTCGATAGTAGTTCGTTGATGTTGCGCCTGCGCATACCTGAGCTTCTGTATGCTAACCAGGAAATGAACTTGCGCACCAAAACAGACGACGACCAGCAAATGGGTGAAGCGACAAAAGCCAAATTGAAACAAATGAGCGCCCATATCAACTGGGCCCCACTGGAAACGATGTTTAAAAATGCCGATAACGGCAAAATAGTTGCCCAAATCGCCGCGTTTTTGTGGCAAACATCGTTAAAAACCTTACCCGAACAGGTTGTGCAACTCAACCTTGACCAACGTTCAAGCAACCTGTTGCTGCAAAGCACCGTCATTCGCCTGATGGCCACCCCGGAATATCAGCTTTGTTAACTTTGCAACTCTTTTCAAACTTGGTTAAAACAGCTATGAATCGCTCCTATTTCATTCTCGTTTGTTTGCTACTCAATCTGTCAGCTTTTGCACAAACCCAAAAAGCGCCATCCATGCCCGATTTGTTTAAGGAAATGGAACTGATGCAGCAACAATTGATGCAGCAGTTCAGGAACATGTCGCCAGGCAGCAATTTCCAATGGGATACCAGCTTTTCGTTTCGAATTGATACGACCTTTGGCGATATGGATAGCGGCTTTTTTATGTCGCCATTTGGACGCGACACCTCCTTTTTTCGCGATTTTTTTGGAAATGACTTGTTTTCACAGGATATGAGTCCATTCGAATTTTTCTTCCGCGACTTTCCTGAAAACGATGAAAATAGTGCCTTGAAGGACAAAAACGATGGCTTACTGCCAGAGGAAAGACTGCGTTTGCTGGAAGAAGCTCCTGAAACGCCTCCTTCCGGCGAAGAAAAACCACACGTTCAGGAATCTAAAAAGCCAAAAATCAAAACCATCCGGATTTGATTGCGTTTCTTTGCAGCATCAAACGGTAAATAACAACAACCAAAAACCTTTTTCCGACAACGTTGTTCTTTTACCAATTTATGCTGACATGGCTACCAACGAAAAAGTAGATGTGATTATATACCGGGTGCGTGAAAACGGCCTGGAAGTATTTATGGTCGACCCAAGCTCCGGCGTCGAAGGAGCGCTTACCACCCCCGCTTCAGAAGAAAGCGAAATTGGCAAATTCCCTGCACACAGCATCGAATTAGATCCGGTTACCACCCACGAAGGAGAAGCAAGACGCGCCATAGCCATTGAAGCCGACTGGCACGAGATTCCTTCCCTGCGCGCGCTCATCTACGAAGATTACCGCGTAGCGAAAGAAAAAGCCAAGATGCACATCAAAACTTTTGTGGCCGATTTTGAAAAAGGGGCCTACGTAGCGATCAAAGAAGCTGCCAAACGTGTCATGCCCGAACAATACGCTTTCCTGAAGGAGCTTAAAGACATTATCGCCGACAAAAATCAGGGCAATTCAATTTAAGGTGTTTTTTGCTATCTATCTAAGGGTATTGTGGCTGGCCTGAAGGCCTGCCTACAAGACGGGCTGAAGCCCGTGCTACCTGCCCGTGCTACCTGCCGCCTCAAAACACCGTGGAGGCTATTTTCCGGATGATTTCAGTTTCGCTCATCGTGTAGTAGTGCAGGCAAGGCACACCTGCCGCTTTTAGTTCCTTACTTTGGGCGATTGCCCATTCGATGCCGATTTCTTTTACGGCTTCATCGTCTTTTGCTTTGACCACCGCCTTCACCAGGTCTTCCGGCATGTTAACGAAAAATTTCCGGGGGATAGAATTCAACTGATAACGTTTGGTAAGCGGTTTGATGCCCGGCACAATCGGCGCCTCGATGCCTGCAGCGCGGCATGCCTCTACGTATTCGAAGTACTTTTTATTGTCGAAAAACATCTGCGTGACGATGTAGCTGGCGCCGGCCTTTACTTTTTCTTTTGTGAAATGCAGGTCGGAAATCAGGTTGGGCGACTCAAAATGTTTTTCAGGATAACCGGCCACTCCGATGCAGAAGTTGGTAGCTTCCCCACCGACGATGTTGGCATCGAGGTATTTTCCGCCGTTCATGTCCGCAATTTGCCGCACCATATCGAGGGCGTATTTATGTCCGTTGGCTTCCGGGGTGAACTTGTCTTCAAACTGCCGGGCATCGCCACGCAAGGCCAGCACGTTGTTGATACCCAGGAAATTCAGATCGATGAGTGCATTTTCCGTTTCTTCCACGCTAAAACCACCACAAATTAAATGCGGCACCGCATCCACCCCGTAGCGGTGCATGATGGCGGCGCAAATACCCACCGTGCCCGGACGCTTGCGGATGGAAGACTTTTCATAGTACCCCGACGGCCGCATCTTGTACAAGTATTCTTCCCGGTGGTAAGTGACGTCGATAAACGGCGGCTTGAATTCCATCAACGCATCGAGGGTGTTGAATATGCCTTGCATACTGCCTTTCAAGGGCGGCAGTACTTCAAATGAAATGAGGGTTTTGCCCTTGGCGTTTTGGAAGTGTTCTGTGACTTTCATGCTGGATGCTGGTAGTACTGGCTTTAGTCGGTCTGGACGGCGGCATTGAGGCCGTTGTAGTTGAATGAATGCGGGCACAAATATCAACTATTTACCAAGAACCGAATATTTCATTCTTGGTTTAAAAATTTAGACAACTTCATAACATGATCCACCACTTCTTTCCAGTTTTCAAGTTCACAGTCGGAAATCGCCTGCGTCTTCGTCTTTTCAATGGCGAATGAATAATGGCGAATAAGGAACATCGAACGAAAGGGAAGCGAATCAAGTTTAGAAAGTTCAACCTTTAAACTTCACCATTCCTTCGGTGTTCGATATTCGATGTTCCCCTACCCCCTCAGCTCCCGTCTCAAAATCTTGCCCACATTCGTTTTAGGCAAACTATCGCGGAATTCCACCGATTTGGGCACTTTATAGCCGGTCAGGTTTTCGCGGCAATGTGCAATTACCTCGTCGACGCTCAGGCTAGGGTCTTTTTTCACGACAAACACCTTTACGACTTCGCCTGATTTTTCATCTGGAATGCCGATGGCCGCCGACTCAAGCACTTTGGGGAGCAAAGCCAGCACATCTTCGATTTCATTGGGGTAAACGTTGAAGCCTGAAACCAGGATCATGTCTTTTTTACGGTCGACGATCTGGAAAAAACCATCCGGGTGCATGAAACCCATATCGCCGGTGCAGAGCCAGCCGTTTTTGACGGTTTCGGCGGTGGCTTCAGGGCGCTGCCAGTAGCCTTTCATGATTTGGGGGCCGCGGGCCTGAATTTCGCCGACATGTTCAGGGCCAGGAGGCAATGGATCGCCTTTTTCATCCACAATCCGGACATCGGTAGAAGGCACCGGAAGACCGATGGAACCCATTCGCATGGTATGATCGACTGGGTTGACAGTAAGTACCGGACTGCTTTCCGTCATGCCATAACCTTCTGTGAGTTGGCATCCGGTAACCTGTTGCCAGCGCTCCGCCACGGCGCGTTGTACCGCCATGGCCCCGCCCACGCACGCGCGCAGGGTGCTGAAATCGAGGGTATGGAAATTAGGCTGGTTGAGCAAACCATTGAACAAGGTGTTTACGCCGGTAACAATATTGACTGGGTATTTGCGCCACTCCTTGATGAGGGCAGGCAGGTCGCGCGCATTGACGATCAGCAGGTTGGCGCCACCTGCATTCATAAATGCCAGGCAATTGACGGTGAATGAAAAAATATGGTACATCGGCAGAGGGCAAAGTACCAATGCAGATTCGCCGTCCTTGAACAAGGGTGACAACCAGGCGTGGATCTGCAGCATGTTTGAAACAAGGTTGCGGTTGGTCAGCATCGTACCTTTTGAAACGCCGGTGGTGCCGCCGGTGTATTGCAACGCAATGACATCATCGGGGCTCGACTGAAATGGTTCGATGGTGAATTTTGCGCCTTGTTTCACGGCATCCATGAAACAAACCGTGTTTGGCAGGTTATATTTGGGCACCATTTTTTTCACCTTCCGGATCACAAAATTGACGATGGCGCCTTTGAATCCGAGCATTTCGCCGATTGATGTGACGATTACCGTTTTGATTTGCGTTTCGGCGATGACCTGTTCCAGGTTATGGGCAAAATTTTCAGCAATAATAATGGCCTTGGCGCCGGAGTCGACGAACTGATGCCGCATTTCACGGGGCGTATAAAGCGGGTTGGTATTTACCAGAATCAGGCCTGCGCGCAATACGCCAAACATGGCCACCGGATATTGCATGATATTGG
This sequence comes from Saprospiraceae bacterium, assembly GCA_016787465.1. Taxonomy (GTDB): domain Bacteria; phylum Bacteroidota; class Bacteroidia; order Chitinophagales; family Saprospiraceae; genus M3007. The sequence continues at coordinate 5,902 of JAEUUR010000160.1, forward strand.
GCATCATGAGCGCCACACGGTCGCCTGGTTCAAGGCCTCGGGAGCGCAGGTAAGCGCCGAAATTCCGGCTCATTTCGTCTACCTGACGGAACGTCAGCATTTTGCCCATGAAGTAAAATGCCGGCCGGTCGGCGTACTTTTTAAAACACTCGTCGAGCATGTCGATCACCCGAGCGTAAGCATCCGGGTTGATGTTGGCCGGTACGCCGGCGGGGTAAAGTTGTAACCAGGGCTTTTCCATATGGTGATGTGTAGATTGTTTGAATAAGAAAGGGAAACACAAAAAAATCAGTTGTGTTTTACCTCGAAAGATTTTGGAAAATTTTTGAATTTTAATAATTGCTTGCCGTATTTGTTTCTAAAATGCTGGATTTCCAATTAAATCCTTAAAAATCAAATGAAATCCTCCTTGAAATTCTATTAATCAAAATAATCCGTGTTTACATTTGGGCGTCAGATTTAATGACAAAACGTTCAACCATTTCTATTCCTTCAATCATGACGAACAATACCATTCTGGACACACCCGGCAACGGCGGAGGGATCAATGCTTCCCGTTTATTCACCGCCAGCTGTTTTGCGCTGGTCACCACTGCCTTTGCATTTGCCATCCGAGCCGGCATTTTGGGCAAGCTTGCTGCCGAATTCGGCCTTTCCGACACACAACTCGGTTACATTAACCAAATGGCCATCCTCGGTTTTCCGATTGCCACGATGGTTGGCGGTTGGCTTTACAATGAATTCGGCCCCAAACGCATGATGTACCTGGCGCTGGCCACCCATGTAGTCGGCATTTTAATGACGATTTTTGCAGGCGATTTCTGGACGCTGCTTTTGTCCAATTTCTTTATCGGTTTTGGCAACGGCACCGTTGAAGCTGCCTGCAACCCCATGATTTCCAATATGTTCAAAAATAACCAGACAACCATGTTGAATAAATTTCACGTCTGGTTTCCTGGTGGTATTTTCCTTGGCGCCTTGCTCATGCACCTCTTTGGCGACATAGCATGGCAATACCAAATCGCTTTGATGTTGATTCCCACCGTAGTGTATGGGTACTTGTTCATCGGGCAAAAATTTCCTGATCGGGAATCTTCCGGGCAAGCGCCGTTGGAGGAAAACCTCAAGGGTATTTTCTCGCCATTGTATCTATTCATGATTCTTTGCATGGTACTCACTGCGAACACAGAATTGAGTACGCAGCAATGGGTAGAACGTTTGCTCGCTAAAACCGGGGGCGCCAGCCCGATGCTGATTTTAGCTTTGGTAACGGGCTTGATGGCGGTTGGTCGTTATTTTGCCGGCCCGGTGGTGCATCGCTTGAATCCCACGGGTGTATTGTGGGGTGGAGCTATTTTTTCAGCGGTGGGTATTTGGTTGATGAGCGTATCAACGGGTGGAATGAGTTATGTAGCGGCTGTTCTGTTTGCCATAGGCGTATGTTATTTCTGGCCGACGATGCTTGGTTTTACCGGTGAGAATATTCCTAAATCCGGCGCGCTGGGCATGTCGTTGATGGGTGGCGCAGGTATGTTTGCCACGGCTATCGCGCAACCTGTCGTTGGCGGCTGGCTGGATAAAGCGCGTGCTACTGCGCAAGCCAAAGGCCTCGATGGCGACGCCGCTGATTTGGTTGCGGGCCAGGAAACATTGAGCCACTTGCTTACCTTTCCTTTGATCTTGATCGTCGCCTTTGGCGCGCTTTGGTTCTACATGCGCGCACGAAAATAACGCGTAATGTAGCATGGGCTTTAACACAGGTAGCATGGGCTTTAACACAGGTAGCATGGGCTTTAGCCCGTCGGTTACAGGCGCTTTAGCGCCGCGAAAGCGAAAAAGGAATGAAAAACCATGTAGCAATACAAACGTATAAACCTTGTATCAACGATACGATTTGTAAATCTCCCTTTTTTCGCGGCGCTTCAGCCCTTACTACCTGGTCTTTATGAATTAGCAACTTTCGCGGCGCTAAAGCGCCTGTAACCGACGGGCTAAAGCCCATGCTACCTGTGTTTTTGCCAATGATACCTCTCCATCCTAACTAGTTTTACCATATATCCTTTGCTATCCATGTATAGGGAAAGTCCCACCAGTTTTTTACAAAACCAGCGCTTACAGCATTCATTTTGATGTAATTTACCACCGAGTTAAAATGCCGCAATCCTCGAATATATCGATTGAAATATTCCTGCTGCCAAAATGGATTGCCCGTATTACCCAACAATAAGTTCGCTTTCCTAGAGCTGGCACCTTTGATTCGATTCATCGCATATTCCAGGTTTCGGTACTCCTTGGGGTCGAAATTGGGTGAATTACTGATCTGCACAGAAAAATCCAATAAAGCATGAACGTGGTTGGGCATGATGGTATATGCACATAATTGGTAGAGCTCCGAATCAAATCGGTGAAACTCATTCAAGACAATCGTTGCTATCTCTGGATTCTTGAGGTGTGTTGGCCCGAAATAACATTGATCAAGTGCCTTTTCAAATTCTCTAAAATAACTACGTTGGAGTGCTATTTCTTCCGATTGTTTCAGGGTAAAATCATCGATCAAGGCGATTTGAGCCTTTTTTTGGACATGCCATTTCGACAATTTTTCAAGAAAAACCAGAGGTAAAGAGTCGTAAAGCCTGAATGTCACAAAAAAAGCATGGCCATACCTGTGATAATGAGGCAAATTGCGGGTGTATTCAGCATTAAAATGCATAATTTAAATTTTGAAGCGTGAAAGACTATTCTTCAAAATTACACATATAAATGGAAAAAGTCAAGAGGGGCAAGGGGTCAACTTTATTACAAAAAATGGGTAGGTAGCATGGGCTTCAGCACAGGTAGCATGGGCTTTAACACAGGTAGCATGGGCTTCAGCCCGTCGGTTACAGGCGCTTTAGCGCCAAAAAAGATAGGACAACAGAGATGGTTTTATTTTTATATTCTTTAAAAAAGGCTTTATTGCCAAATGATTTATTCATTCTGTTTTCACTTTCGCGGCGCTAAAGCGCCTGTAACCGACGGGCTAAAGCCCATGCTACCTGTGTTAAAGCCCATGCTACCTGATACCAAAAAAAATGGACCACCCCTGAATTTGCACAAAAAATAGCGCATTTTCAGAGAAGATCCATCTTGTTATTCAACTAAAAGGCTGGGTTACAAAATCAACATTTTCTTTGTAACTCCCAGGCCGTTCACCTTAAGCATGTAATAATAGGTGCCTGCGGGAAGGCCGTCGCGTTGGAATACCACTTTATGCGTTCCCGCCGGATATTGCCCTTCCGCAATTTTCCGGATTGTACGACCCTGGCCGTCGAGTAGTGTGATAACCACGTTTGCAGATGGTATAGAGAAGGTAATCGTGCTGGCAGCATGCACCGGATTAGGGAAATTGCCCACACCGAACACATTCCTGCCCGGCCGATCTTTTGTTCCACTGGAACCGGCTTTGAAAATCGGGAGGGTAGAAAAATTGCCAAATAACAAATCGTCGGAATTGGGAACGCCAAACCAATCCTGAATGACAGAAGCGTACACCTGCCTGAAATCGTGTTGCATCGGCACATCAGCAGACACATCCAGCGTAAGTGGAATATTGGGGTTGGCTCCGATAATGCCAGGGTTAACTCCTTTCCCAAATACAAACAGTGGGGCGCCGGCGCCATGGTCAGTACCGAAGCTCAGATTGTCGGCAATCGTACGGCCAAACTCCGAATAAGTCATGGCACAAACAGCATCCGATTTACCCATCAACTGGATATCATCCATGAACGCATATACAGCTTTGGAGATTTTTTGCAGCAGTTCGGCGTGTAGGCCAACCGTTGGCGTACCGGCTTCAACTTGTTCGGAGTGCGTATCAAAACCTCCGATAGAAACCAGGTAAACTGGTGTTTCCAAACCGCCGTTTATAAGCCTGGCAACTACCTTCAACTGATCTGCCAGGTTGTTTTCGCCTTCAGCCGGATATAAGGAACTCAAATTGGCTCCCATCTGAGCGGCCTCCTTGATCACATCAAAATAAACTTTGGTATATTGCATCACCTGTCGTATGTAGGTGAGTTCTTCACCATAGGGCGAGTTCGGTGCAGGTTCTATAAAGTCGTTGATCAGGTTGTACACTTCTTCCGGGTTTCCTACGGAAATGCCCATCGGGAAAGCCGGGCCCATCAAGGACAATGGAGCTACGGTTCCGACATTGATGGCCAACGGATCGGGCGCATCGAGGTTTGGATAACCGGTCGGATAACCTGGATATTCCTGATCAAGCATCCTTCCTAACCACCCATCGTACAATACCTCATCGCTGTCGGCGCCGGTCATCCAAATATCCATTGAACGGAAGTGTGAATAATCCTGATTGGGATAGCCAACGGTTTGTACCACCGATACCATGCCATCGTCAAACATTTCACGCACCTCTGACATAGCCGGGTGAAGGCCGGTGCCTGAAACGCCGGAAAGTGGCAATACCTGGTTCTCAGGAATTAAAACCCTCGGACGGTGAACGGAAAGTTTGCTGTATTGATCGATGGGCGGCAGGGTGTTAATGCCGTCATTGCCACCATTCAGCTCGATGAACACCATGATCTTACCGTTGATGTTTACCGAGGCGCCGAGTTTTTGGAAGAGGGATTTGGGAGACATCGGGTTGATCGAAAACCCATTATAGGCAAACGGAGCCATCGCTGTGGCCAGGCCTGCCGTGCGGAGAAATTTTCTTCTTTTCATTGTTGAAATCGATGTTTGGGTTTGTTTAACCTAATTGAAATTCCGGTAAACGCAACATGTACAGATGCAGCGCGGTCAACCTTGCGTTGACAACTTCGAACAACATCTGATTGCTTGGGTCGGTTTGGTAGGCCGTCCAGGCAACAGTCCAATAACTGTCGGCAGGGAGGCCCGACAACAAAATGGATTTCAACAAAAATTTCTTGGCTGCGGAAATCGGTTGAGGCAATAAAAAATTGGTCAAATCATCAACCAGTTGTACCGGATTGCCCGGGTTGCTGAACTGGCTTACGAAACTCACCAGGTTTATTTTCAACTGATCGTTGCCGGAATCAATCATAAATGCGATCATTACATCGGTGAACACGTTGCGGTTCCGGACGGTGTCGCCGTTGATCCATACCCTGTAGTATTGAGGTACCTGGCGGAAAGCTTGCCAACCGGCCACATTGGGTGGGTCGCCGGGCAGCATTCCCATAGCCGACATGTAGGAATTCAAATAAAACTGCATCACCAATTGATCCCAGGGCGTGCTTGGTTGAATCGTCAGGTTAAAAGAACGCATGACGCCTACCACGATATCCAGCGGTGTTTTGATGAAACACCCTGTTTGAGCAGCCTCGAAGAAATGTTCGCTTTTTAGCAGGGTTTCAATGACCGGTTTGATTTCGTAGTTGTTGTTGCGAAAAATTTCAGCCAGCGGCTGAATGATATTTTGTTCAATTTGATCGTCGATGTGATAATAAATGAACCAGCGGTAAATTTTCCGACAGATGTACTCGGATACTTCCGGCCGTTGGAAAATCATATCGAGCAATGCATCGAGCTCCTGTTCGCCATTTACACTTCCGGTAATTACGGTGTTATTGTAAAAGGAAGAAAACTGTTTATTTGAAAAATCGTGTTCAACCGGGTAAAAGTAGGTTTCATTATCAGTAGGGAAATTGAGCCTCCAACCTGTCAGCACTTTTGCGGCTGCCACCACATCGTCTTCAGTGTAATGGTTGGGATTATCTTTACCAACCGTAAATAACTCCTGTAGTTCGCGGGCATAGTTTTCGTCGGGTGCGTCTTTTTTATTCAGAAAACCATTCAGGTAAATCAACATCATACCTTCAATGGTGACCGCCTTGACCAACTGTTTAAAATTGCCCAGGGCATTTTGCCGCAGCATCTGATTGTACTCATAAGCGGAACGGCCCCAGAATACTTGATTGGTTTGCGTAGCAAAGTGATTATGCCAAAAAAACACCATTCTTTCCTGGATACTGTATTGCTGGTTTACCATCAGCTCCGTCCACCAGCCGCGCCAACTTTCTATCCGATAACCTTCGGCGTCGAGAGAAAAAGGCTGGTTTACCCAAGTTTGGCCAGGCAACACAACCGGATCGGTATAGTCCGGGTTGTTATAGTTGTTGACAGGCGGCGCCGGCAAGTTTCCAGGCACCGTTAAAACCTTGTTCACCGCTGCGTCCATCGACAGGGTGAGGAGGTGATCGACTTCCGCTTTTTTGAGTCCGAATCCGGTACGTCGAAGCAAATGAGCTGCTTGCGCATACCCCCAGGGGCCGGCGTATGGATTCAAAGAACCAAGTAAAGTGAGCGGTTTGGTGGGTGGGGGTACGTCGGGTAATTCCTGGGTTTCAAATTGAAACAACTGCAGGGCGTTGCCA
>JAEUUR010000241.1 GCA_016787465.1 Saprospiraceae bacterium
AGTATTCTGAACGATGAACCTGAATTCAATCCGCCGGCCGATGATCGAAGCCAGCAATTCAAATTCGCTTATACCTGTGATTTGCCTAATCCATACGTTAGGAATATGACAATCACCTTCCCCGAAACAGATGCCACCGGCAGCTTCATGCTCACTATTTTTAGTTCGGACGGCCGGATAGTGCATGAAAAAAAATATGGAGAGGTTGAACTCGGTTATGTCGACGCTCCCCTTCAACCAGGTATTTATTGGGTTACGCTTCGAAAAGGGAGTACCCCGCTTTGTACTCAGAAGCTGATTGTGAACTGAGTATACATCGCGCTGTTTGGTTATGAAAACAGCTTGCGGCTAAAGCATTGATTAACAGCGCTCTGTATGACAGGTCGTATTCAAAGCCACTTTGCGTTGACCATAAACATAAATTCTTTCTTTTGAACGAGGGCCAACGGCCGTTAAACGGTCATCATCCTTGGGTACATATTTCCAGGCTATTTTAACTTCAAATACAATGCGTATATTCTTCTCCGCTGCATTTATCCTGATTTTTGTTCGCATTTCAGCACAAGATAATTTTTTGAAAGATTTCGCACCAACAGCCCCGAATGCCGCTTCGCTTGGCAAATTCGGAGAAATTCCGGTTAGTAATCATACCGGGGTGCCAAATATTTCAATTCCAATACACACTCTAACAGAAGGAAACCTTTCGGTACCTGTTGCCGTGAGTTACCATTCCGGCGGAATCAGGGTTGAAGAAACACCCAGCTGGGTTGGGCTGGGTTGGGCATTAAATGCGGGTGGAATGATCTCCCGTTCCACCCAACATACACCCGATGAAGGAAACCAGCTGAATCAGGTAACCGGCTATTATAAAAGTTATGGGCATCCCATGGATTTTGATGTGATTCCCGGAAACTGTCAGGATTTAACCATTTGTGCCCAAGGAGGGTATGACACGGAACCGGATTTGTTCTCGTTCAGCATCAACGGATATACCGGTAAATTTTTCTTTGACAAAACCAGAACCTTGCATTTGATTCCAAGCCAGGATTTGAAGATTGAACCGTACATCACCGAAGCCGGCGGAACAGTAACGATCAAAGGTTTTATTCTAATTGACCCTCAGGGAACACGTTATCATTTTGGAGCAACCGACGCTTCTATGAACCTCGCCGATTACCTTGAATCTTCTTCCAGCATTAACCTGGCAGACGTTACCGGCACTTTGGGAAATGAACTTCCTAGCGGCTGGTATTTATCAAAAATAGAATCAGCCGACCGCAAAGACCTCATTACCTTTAATTATGTCGTTGAAAAATATGCTTTTTTTACGCCGGGAAGCAAAACAACGTATGTGCTGGCCAATACCTGCCCGTCGTCGGACAATACGCCGATACCTCCGATTAAAACAAGCATCAACGGCAGACGGCTTTCCAGCATCAACGGAGTAAATGGTTCCATCGTTTTTACCGGCGACCCAACTCCGCGCCAGGATTTAAGCCTGTACGGAAACACGCCTTACAGCACGCTGCCCAACAACGAGGCTAAAAGTTTGAAAACCATAGAGATCAGGGATAAATCAAACAATTGCCTGCGTAAATTTGACTTTAACTATTCTTACATCACGGCGCCGACCGGCAACCTGCCTTCTGCCAGCATCCCAGCCGACAACATCGACAAAGTCAGGTTGGTATTAAATTCGATCACAGAAGCAGCTTGTAACACTTCTGTCAACAGCAAAACGCACACGTTTGAATATTACGACCTGAACCAGCTTCCTCGCCGTTGTTCCTTCTCTGTGGACCATTGGGGGTTCAATAATGGCAAAAGCAATACAACCCTGATTCCTGGCTATCCCTACACAAAAACGGGGTACAATGACCCCTGTTATTTTATTGGAGGTTACTGCCCTACGAATACCGGTGTGCTGGCAGATCGTGAGGCTTCATTCCCCGAAATGCGTCATGGAACCTTGAAAAAAATAACTTATCCAACAGGAGGGTCTTCCACGTTTGATTTTGAGGCAAATACCGCACGGGTAAGCCAGGAAAATTGCTCAGAAGGCATTATCAATGTTTTTAACGCCGTTCCAAGCAATTGTATCGACCCCGCCTCCGATTTCAGAACCTACAATTTTACCCAATTCCAAATCGACAATGGGTATCTGAAGCTTGAAATGACATTGAACCAAGGCTGTACCGGGGGCGCCATCGAATTGGAAATTTTTGCCGGAACAAACCCCTGGGGTACCTCTGTCAATTGGCTGTTTATTCAAGTACCCAATGGAAGCAATTCCGTGAGTCAGACCTTTCAGTTAGACAACTTAACCCTGTCCGCAGGCAATAATTATACTTTCCTGCTAACGGCTATCGGTGGCACGGCCACGGCTACCGTAGGCTACCAGTCGGTTTCCTTTGTCGAATCCAATAAAACAATCGGAGGCTTACGTATTAAAAAAATTACCACTGCAGACGGGCTGACGGCCAATAATATTGTCAAAAATTTTGAATACAACCTGTTTGCAGATGCAACGAAAACCAGCGGGGTGTTGCTTTATATGCCGCTGTACACTACCACCATCACCAATTGGAAAGGTGAACTGGCAACTTTGATTAACTCAGACTGTGAATTTAATGGCACTTCAACATTCATGTGTCAAGACCTGCCATTTGTCGCTTTTACCTCTATCGGTCTCAATCCAATGCACAGCGGTCAGGGAAGCCATATCGGATACACCAACGTGGCCGTGTACGAAACAGGGAACGGGAAAAGCAAATATTCCTATGAACTCGGCAGCACCTCTTCGTTTCCGCTTACTTCCTTCCCATTTGCTCAACCAACCTACAATCCAAGGTTCGGTCAATTGATGAAGGAAGAACACTTTAGAGAGACCGGAGAAAAAGTGCTGGAAAAAGCGTACACCTACGCCTATAGTTCTACCGTACTTACACAAGGACAGGATGTAGTTAAAACGATAATTGTACCTGTGGGCCTCAATTGTTATGGAGGTACCTATCCAATGGCTCACGTAATTCCCTTTACAAAATATTCGCTGGTGTCGGGTTATTCCCTGCTTTCCGGCATTTCTGAAAAAACGTACAACATTGGAACCTCTACGTATTTCGAAAAAAACACCACGCTGACGTATACCATTTCAAATGGACATTACCAAAAAACCACAGAGGACATCACAGATTCAGACGGAAGTATTTACAGAACAAAATTCAAATACGCCAAGGATTATGCCTGCCCAACAAGTGGCGCTTGTGATGAAACGAATACAGGCGCCAATGCAGAAGGGAAGGCCATTCTTGCCATGCGAAAACGCAATATGATTGCCTTACCGGTCGAACAGACCGCCTGGCTAAAAAGACCGTCGTGGGTTTCATTCAGGCTCACCAAAGCTACCTATTCCCAATACGACAAGGTAAATACCGATTACAACAACCTTCAACTTAAAACCATTCAACAAGTACGCCCACTATCACCGTTTAGCAGTTTTACGGAATCCAGTCTGAGCTCCGCCGGCGTATTTTCAAAAAGCTCAAGTTATGCGACCGAATACAATTACGTCAACAGCGATGCTCATGGCAAATTACTGTCGGTGTGGAAGCAAAACGACCCCTCAAAGACGCAATACATTTGGGGGCATAACCAAAAACTGCCCATCGCCAAGGTAACAAATGCCGAATCCACGGAAATAGCATACGCCAACTTTGAAGAGCCTAATAAATACGACGCCGCCGGCAACGGCAATTGGGCCATTCTGCCGACCGGTAGTGGAGGCTGGAATACGACAAGCGGCAATTTTCACGCCGGACTAACCGCTTTTAACCTTACATCTTCGAAAACCCTGAGAGCTACAGGATTGCCTGCCGGCGCCTACCTGGTTTCTTTTTGGCACCGCGACGGAACCGTCGCCGTAAATGGCGCCAATGTTTCCACAGCAACGGGAACCTGGAAATATGCGGAAACAACCCTCACCTTTGCAGGAGGGTCGAATACAGTAGATGTAACGGGTTCGGGTGCAAGTCAATATATCGATGAATTGAGGCTGCATCCGACCGATGCATTAATGACCACATTCAGTTATGATGACCGGAACCAGTTGTTAATCAGCCTCACGGATGAAAACAGTGTTTCCAGCCATTTCGATTACGATAATTTTCAAAGATTGTTAGCCATACGCGATCAGGATAAAAACATCGTACAAACTTTTGAATACAATTTCCAGATACAAGCGGCTGCTATTAACGACGTTAAAACCCGAAAGGTGATGACCGGCGGTCAAACAACGACCTCGCAGGTAAATGCGCTTACCGGCGCCCTCGTTCAAAGGACATTTCAGTATTTTGACGGAATAGGCCGCCTGATTCAATCCAATGACGTAGCTCAATCCCCTACCGAGTTGGATATCGTAACACATTATCAATACGACCAATATAGCCGGGAGGTGAAAAAATTTATTCCTTACACGGCATCAGCTACCAACCCGGTTGGAGCCTATCGGACCAATGCAGCAACCGCCCAAATCACCTTCACCAACACGTGGGGCGCCGGAGGATATGGATACAACGAAACAAGGTTCGAAGCCTCCCCACTCAACCGCCCGCTTGAACAAGCAGCCCCCGGCGCAACATGGCGCATCGGAAATAGCCGCACCACAGAACTGCTCTATCGCGGAAACACCACTGCCGACGCTGTTCGCGATTTTAACAACAACACAACCTTCGCTGCTAACCTGCTGTGGGTGACGGAAGAAACCGACGAAAATGACCGGAAAAGATGGACGTTTAGCGATAAACTCGGCAGAACCGTTCTGGTTAAACAGGAACTCAACGCCTCTGAAACCGCCCAAACCTATACGATCTATGATGATTTTGGGCGCGTGTCTTATGTGATTCCGCCTGAAACAACTAAAAAAATGATCACGTCAGCCGTATGGGACCATACCAACGCCACGTATGCGAGTATGGTGTTCAAATACACCTACAACGCGCGCGGCCTGTTGAGCCAAAAGACCGTGCCATCCGGGGGCACTGCCACCAACTATTACGACCGCCTCGACCGACTCGTCATGACGGTTGACCCCAATGGCTTCAAAGTCTTTACCCGTTACGATATCCTCAGTCGCCCGGTCGTATCCGGCAAATACAAAGGCGTCGCCATTCCCAACTCCGGCAACCCATTGTACGAAACGCCCAACACCACCGCCCCCCATTATTACACCAGCACCGCCTTCCCTGCCGACAACAACATCGACGTGTACAGGGTCTTTTATTACGACGATTACGACATCGACAACAACGGAAGTCTGGGCGCCGGCGAAACCTACACCAACCCGGCTGAAAGCGGCTATGAAACTGCCGCTTTCCTGCGCACACGCGGGAAAGCAACGGCATCCAAAGTGGGCGTGCTCCTGAACAACGGCAATGCGCCGACCACCTTCCTGACCACCCGGACGTACTACGACAAGGAATACAGCGTTATTCAAACCAATAAACAAAACCACTTGGGCGGCGCCGATATCACATCGAACGTGTATGATTTTGCCAACCGGGTCACCAAAACCCGGCGCGATCATACGGCCACTCCTCCGGGAGGAACGCTGAAAACATTCACCATCCGAGAGGAGTATGTGTACGACCATGCCGGACGCCTGCGTTTCACGCG
>JAEUUR010000283.1 GCA_016787465.1 Saprospiraceae bacterium
GGTATTCCACACTTTGCGCAGCGCTTTTCAGCCAGCCGGCCTGGTTGTAAGCACGAATGGAAACGGTGTTAAGCGAGTCGAGCAGGAAGTAGCGGGCGTATTTGGCCAGCTCCACGGTGATTGCGGTGTCGCGCCGCTCCTGCCCTCTCAACAGCGGATTTGCGTCTTCGATGATTTCCTTGTCGTTGATAAAAACGCTCACTTTGCCAACGCCGCCGCTACGCGGAGTGAGGAGAATGTGCAGGTTGTTCTTAGCCGTGTCCAGGTTGAGCCGAACGGAAGGGAATAGCGGCACAGAGTCAAACGCTACCGCTTCGAGGAGCGGCTCGTTGGAGAAGCCCATTATTTTGGACAAAAGACCAGGTTCGTAGTAGCGTTCTTTGAGTTGTTCGAGCTCGACAACTTCCAGATATTTGCCAACAACGAAATACAGGAGCTTCATAGCGCCGGGCGAGGCATCGAAGAGACCGGATGGGGTAGTGACGACCCAGTCGGTGGAGTCGAGGGCGATCAGGGTAGCGAGCACAGTGTCTGAAGCAACATCCCAAATTTTTACGGAATAATCCTTGCCGCAGGTAACGACCTTTTTCCCATCCGGCGAAAAAGAGGCTGCAAACACTGATTCGGTATGACCCTGTGTAGCATAATCTCCATTACCAAAGGTTCTGATTTGTCCGCCCGACATGTTCCAAAGCCTGGCATCCGAGTTGAAACCGTTGGTGGTCAGCACATACTTGCCATCTGGCGAACATACGATGGATGCGTAATCACACACGAAGCAACTTTCCTCACTCGGCCCCAGGTTGCGTAATTCCTGCCCCGTCAAGTCAAACAGGGTGGGGATTCCGTCCTCACTACCGGCGATCATCGCTTTCCCGTCGGGCGAGAAGACTGCCACGCCACTCAACTGATCAAATTGCTGCAACAAGGTGCCCGTCTCATCCCAAAGGATAACAGTTTTGTCTTTATCGGCCGTCAATATCGTTTTTCCATCGGGAGAAAAGGTGGCCGAATTAACCTGGTTTTTGTGGCCAACCAAAGTTCGGGGCGGTTTGGCAGCAGACAACTCCCTTAGTTGTAAGGTGTTATGATCACCATTCGTGAGCACACGCCGTCCGTCGGGGGAGAAGGCAATGATGGCATGATTAGTGACTGAATCGCCACCTTTAAAAACATGCTGGAGGTTTCCGGTCACGTCAAATAGTTTAAAAGTCTCATCCGTGCTGCCGGTGAGTACCAACCGGCCATCCGGAGAAAAAGCAACGGCGGACACGCCTCCCGTGTATCCATTAACGTTTTCACATCCACGGCCTGTTAAATCCCAGCGTTTGCCCCCCTGAAATCCCCCCACCAGCAGCGACTTGCCATCGGGCGAAAAAGCGGCATCGAATACTTGATCGGCGTGACCGGTAAACGTCTGAAGGAGCCTGCCCGAAAGATCCCACAGGGTGGCGGTTTTGTTTCCGTTGGCTGTTAAAACTAACTTCGTATCCGGCGAGAAGTCCATATAGGCAATTTGGTTTTCAGATAGTTTGCAGGTATTCAACAGGCGACCGGATAAATCCCACTGTTTGATCAGACCGTCTGGACTGCCGGTGAATACGATTTTCCCGTTGGGTGAAAAACCAAACCACTTGGTATGTGCCGTGTAAAAAACCTGCAATTCGCGACCCGAGAAATCCAATAGTTTCACCGTGTCTTCGATGACCTTCAAAAAGGATTTGCCGTCGGGTGAGTAAGGTGACTGAAACACAGAAGAAATATCTCCGGATTCCTCGACGAGTTCCTTTCCATCTAAATCCCACAGTAAGGTTACGCCATCAGGGCTGCTTGTTCTGACGGTTTTTCCATCCAAAGAAAATGAGGCCCAATAAACACCACTCGTATGCCCGATTGGCACCACCAATCGCGGCTTTTGAGCCTGCACATCAAGGACTAAACAAGCCAAAACAATCAAAACAAACGCTTTCATAAGGAAAAAACCGAGGGTTTGCGGGCAAACTACCAAACTAGCTTAGAGTTCGGATTAGAAGTAAGTGGGTGAGTACAAACATACGTGTTCCTGGGTGAACCCGAACGTTTTGCCACTTTTTAATATCCATTCACTCATAGTACCCACCTACACTTTAATCGAATAAAAATCACCTTGCTTCTAAATCCCGGCCCAATATCAAGCCTGTCATCTAATTTTACACACCATAATTTTAAAACAAACATCCAGCATCCAGAGGCGGCCTGAAGGCCACCTAACTGGACCGCCTAAAGTCGGTGCTACCAACATCCAGCAACAATGCCTTATTCCGAGATATTCCGCATGGCGTTCCAAAACATCCGCGCAAACCTGTTGCGTGCGGTGCTTACTCTGCTCATCATTTCATTCGGGATCATGGCATTGGTGGGTATTTTGACAGCCATCGACGCTATTGCCTATTCATTGAATGACAACCTGTCGGGACTGGGCGCTAATTCATTTAGTATCGAGCGCAAATGGGGTGAAGTACGCGGGCACCGGCGCGGGCGCGCAGCAAAGCCGGCCGACGCGGTGAATTTCCGCCAGGCCATGGAGTTCAAGGAACGTTTTGATTTTCCGGCGAAAGTGGCGGTTGGCTGTTACGGTACAGGCAATGCAACCATAAAATTTCAGGATAAAAAAACCAACCCAAACGTACAGTTCAACGGCGCTGATGAAAACTTCATGGATGTTAAAGGGGTAGATATCTCACTGGGACGTGGATTTTCGAAAGCAGAAGCCGAAACCGGTTCCCCCATCGCTGTGATTGGGGCTGACATTGTTAAAACCCTTTTTGAAGGGAAGGATGAAAAAGCCATCGATCAAATTATCACGGTAAATAACACACGCCTCCGTGTGGTAGGCATTATGGCATCGAAAGGCTCAACCATGAATGAATCGAGCGATCGAAAAATATATGCGCCGTTGGTAACCGTCAAATCGCTGTATGGCGCCGGCGACGACAAAGATTATTTCTTGCTCGTAGCGGCCCAAGATGCCACCAACATGGACGCGGCCCAATCGGAAGCCACCGGGTTATTCCGGCAGATTCGCGGCTTGAAACCCGGTCAGGAAGATGATTTTGAAGTATTTGCCAGCAACAGCCTCGTTGCTATTCTCAAAGACAACACCGTCACCTTGCGCCTGGCGGCGGTTGCTATCGGCCTGATGACACTGCTCGGAGCAGCCATCGGTTTGATGAACATCATGCTCGTGAGCGTCACCGAGCGCACGCGCGAAATCGGCATTTACAAAGCCCTGGGCGCCACCCGTCGCAGTATTTTGATGCAGTTTCTGACAGAAGCCATCGTCATTTGCCAAATTGGCGGCATCGTCGGCATCCTGCTTGGTATCTTGATCGGCAACATTGTAACGCCACTGCTTGGCGGCAGTTTTCTGATACCCTGGGGCTGGATTTTGTTGGGATTCACCTTATGCATGATTGTCGGAGTAGTTTCAGGCTTTTACCCAGCCATGAAAGCTTCCCGGCTCGACCCCATCGAATCACTCAGGTACGAATAACACCAGGTAACACCGGCTTCAGCCGGTCCCGTCAGGTGGCCTTCAGGCCGCCGTCTATCGCTAAAGCGTGGCTAATGTTCATTCTCCCACCAACAAATCCGCACCAAGCCCGCTCGGATCGTTATTTTCGCCCCAAAAAAAATTCATGCTGAATCTATCCAACCTGAAACACACGCATTCAGGCAATTTTTTCCTCATCGCAGGCCCATGTGCGATTGAAGGTGAACAAATGGCATTCGATATTGCCGGTCAGGTAAACGAAATCTGCACCCGTCTTCAAATACCTTACATATTTAAAGGCTCTTACCGCAAAGCCAACCGGAGTAAAAAAAGCTCATTTACCGGCATTGGCGACGAAAAAGCGTTAGACATTTTGCAGCGGGTCGGCCGGCACTTTGATGTACCTGTGACGACCGACATTCATGCCGACCATGAAGCAGCCATGGCCGCAGCATTCGTTGATGTGCTTCAAATACCCGCATTTCTTTGTCGGCAAACCAGTCTGCTGGTAGCAGCCGCTCAAACCGGCAAGGTGGTCAATATTAAAAAAGGGCAGTTTGTAAGTCCGGAAGCCATTCAGTTTGCAGCAGAAAAAGTGCGGGAGGAAGGCAATCCGAATGTGATGCTGACGGAGCGCGGGGTGATGTTCGGTTATCAGGATTTAGTGGTTGATTTCCGTGGAATTCCAGTGATGCAGACCTTTGGTGCACCGGTGGTATTGGATTGCACCCATTCTCTTCAACAACCCAACCAAAGTTCCGGCGTTACCGGCGGTAGGCCCGCGTTGATAGAAACGATCGCGCGCGCGGGTGTGGCGGTTGGTGTCGACGGACTATTTATTGAAACCCACCCCCAGCCCTCCATCGCAAAATCGGATGGCGCAAATATGTTGCCGCTGGAAAAACTGGCCCCGCTTCTGGAGCGACTGGTTAGAATTCGGCAAGCGATTTAACCTGCAAACATGCTGTTGAGTTGCACAAACTGCGCCATTTTACATTGAATCCGCTGATGAATTGTATTAATTTTATCTGATTTCCCAGATTTGAAATGAAAATTCTTGCTAAAAAAGTTGATTTTTTAGTGTTTCCAAAAGGAAATTGGCCATTTTATGACGAATTAAAAATGAATTTCTAAAATGGCTTGGTAGTAATTGTAAGTCTTACACTATTTTTACCGCCGAGAAAATTCGCCCCGCAGGGCATAAGCAGGTTCCCAGGCGATTGTTGCATTTTTTTTTTGAGTGCCGCACGCCATTTTTCAACTCCTGTGCATCTTGTATTTATCAAGGCTGGAATTGAAAAACCTGGGTCTTACTGTGCTGTCCTCTGCATGAGGCTTTTGTCAAACTAAATCATTCATTCTTTAACTAAAATTACAACGCAGCATGACAGCAGCAAAACCTAAACAGGCTAAACAAGACCAAGGCGGATTGTCTGGTATTTTACCTTTCATTGTAATTCCGATTCTTCTGGTGATCGCGATTTGTGTGTTCAAATTTGTATTGGGCAACCCTGCCAATTTCGTTGACGGCGACAACACGAAAGATCCGCTTCCGGGCAACTTCATGGGTCAGATGTACAAAGGTGGTTTCATGGTACCGATTTTGATCACATCCTTTTTTACTGCCATTGTATTCACCCTTGAACGTTTTATCACCCTGCGTCAGGCGCGTGGAAATGGCAACATCGACAGCTTTGTACGTTCTATCAAAGGTTTCCTTGACCGTGGCGACATGAGCGGCGCCTTGGCAGCATGCGACAAACAAAAAGGCTCGGTTGCCAATGTTGTTCGTGCCGGCCTTAGCAAATATGCCGAAATGGAAAAAGTTACCGGCATGGAAAAAGATGAAAAGGTGATCGCTATTCAAAAAGAAGTGGAAGAAGCAACCACACTGGAACTTCCAATGTTGGAGCGTAACCTGAACATCCTGGCAACCATCGCCTCCATTGCTACACTCTTTGGTCTTTTGGGAACGGTAATCGGGATGATTCGTTCGTTCGCGGCACTTGCTACAGCAGGCGCTCCGGACTCAACCGCTCTTGCAACCGGTATCTCTGAAGCCCTTTACAACACCGCACTCGGTATCGGCACTTCGGCTATTGCGATCATTTTCTACAACTTCTTCACGAGCCGTATTGACGCTATGACGTACCGCATCGACGAAGCAGGTTACAGCCTCACGCAAACTTTCGCTGAGAAAGGACACTAAAAACTGAAACAATATGCCAAAACATAAACCTAAACGGGGGACACCGCTGATCGATATGACCGCCATGACCGACGTGGCGTTTCTGTTGCTTACATTCTTTATGCTTACTGCTAAGATGAAGCCAACAGAAACTGTGGTGATCGATACGCCGTCGTCTATTTCAGAAACTAAGTTGCCAGATGCCGGTACACTTACGGTTTCAGTGGACCCGGAGGGAAAAATATTTCTCGATATGGCCGGCCAACATACGCGCATGAGCCTGATCAACGATATTAATTCCCGTTTCCAACTTGGTATGAATGATCAGGAAAAACTGATTTTCTCCAACCTTGGAATGTTCGGAGTACCACGTGCCAGACTTAAACAGCTCATCAACACGCCACCAGCTGAACGTGGTCATTTCCCTATGGATGGGATACCTGTCGACACTTCTGACATCAACAAAAGCGAATTGGCCGATTGGATCCACAATGCCCGTATCGCCCAGTTTCGTATGAAACAGGAAGGCAAAGTGACTGATGAGTATGTTATTGTGGTCAAAGCAGATAAAAACACGCCGTACCCTGCTGTGCAACGCGTGATCAATACGTTGACTGATATCAATGTCAACAAATTCAATTTGATCACCAGCATGGAAGGCGGTAAAGAGTAATCATGTGAATTTTCGGTTGAAAGTGGATTTTTCCGCCGACAACTTATTTCATCATTAAAAAAAAGCGATTGCAACGCCATGGCTGAAATTGCACAAGACAGTGGCGGTGGTAAAAAGAAAGGTGGTAAGGTCAGATCGAAAAAGATGTCGACTCGTATCGACTTCACACCGATGGTTGACTTAGGCTTCTTGCTGATCACCTTCTTCATGCTCACCACAACACTGGCAAAACCCAATATTTTGGCGTTGGTAATGCCTGAAAAAGACATCAAAAAAGAAGATGTCGAACCAGTAAAAGAATCAAAAGTGCTAACGCTGCTGCTGGGCGCTAATGATAAAGTTTACTGGTATGAAGGTATCACCGATGCAAAACTCGATTCTACCGACTACTCCGCTGAGGGGTTACGCGATGTTATTTTGAAAAAAATGGACAAGGTGAAAGACCAATTCGGTCAGGAAACCTACAAGCGTAAAAACAAAGAAGGCGTAGAAGAAGAACATACCGACGGCTCCTATATCAACGTGATCATCAAACCGATGAAAACTGCGCGTTACAAAAACCTGGTAGACGCCCTTGATGAAATGGCAATCTGCAAAGTGCGTTATTACGTAATCCTCGACGTGTCGCCACTCGAAGAGGAGTTCGTGAAAAACCCGGCAGGCGGTCTGAAATTCAACGCGGATGCCCAGGTAGAAGCCGCAACAAAGTAACCTGAACGACTTAAGTTTAAAATTTAAAAAACAAAGCAATGGCACAAGAAAAAGGCTCCTCCCAATATCGGGACATGCTGGACATCATCTTTGCCGATCGTAATAAGGCTTATGGAGCGTACTTTTTGCGCCGCTCCTACCCGAAGTTCCTCACCCGGGCACTTACGATGGGCATCCTTTTGATCGTCCTCTTCTTTGCGCTTCCTTATATTCTGAGCGCCGTGAAGGGCCTGATTCCTAAGGAAAAGCCGATGGACGTTGTGGCCGAACTCGGCCCGCCACCGGATATTGACCCGAACAATCCGCCGCCTCCGCCGCCTCCACCGCCTCCCACACCGCCGCCACCTACGCGTTCGACGGTTAAATTCGTTCCTCCTGTGATCAAAAAGGACGAAGAGGTGCAGGAAGAAGAACAAAAGGCAGTAGAAGAACTCATCGAAAAGAAAGAAGATATCGGCACCGAAGATAAAAAAGGTAACGATGATGCAGCTCCTACGATCGATGAGAACCCATCGGAACTTCAAGTGATTGAAGAGCCAAAACAAATAGAAGAAAAGACTTTTGAAATGTTCGATATTCAAAAGCCGCCAAGCTTCCCCGGAGGCGAAGCAGAACTTTTCAAATACTTGCAAAAAAATATCGAATACCCGGCATTAGCTAAGGAAAATAACATCCAGGGCGTTGTTCCAATTACCTTCGTGGTTGGCCGCGATGGCTCGGTAAGCGATGTTCAAATCCTGCGCGACATTGGAGGCGGTTGCGGCAAAGAAGCCGTGCGCGTTGTTAAATCAATGCCGAAATGGGTACCCGGCGAAGCAAACGGCCACGCTGTAAAAGTACGCTATACCCTTCCGGTACGCTTCAAACTCGAGTAACAGTATCATTTTTTTTATTTTGCTAAAAACGGCATCGGCAACAACCGATGCCGTTTTTTTTATTCTACTGTAAAATTTTTCTTTGAAAAAAAGCCTTCTAACACGCCAAAAATTTCAAGCGCCGCATCTTCCATATATAACACCATTCAGCCACCCTAACCAAATCAAGTACCTATGGCAAACTTCCCAATTCCTTCCGCCAAATCCCGCAAC
>JAEUUR010000397.1 GCA_016787465.1 Saprospiraceae bacterium
TCATTTATGGCAACAAACTTTCCTGCTGGGCCTTCGAATATTTTACTCCATAGAAAATCGCCGTTTGTATTGAATTTCAATAATTTATGGCCAAAGACCAAGCCGTTGTTATTGGGACTTTGGTGCACAATTAGAAACCCGCCATCGTCGGTACCCAGTGCATCAAATTCAATGTATGCGCCATTTTGAATTACTGATGGGATTTTATTGGACCAAATCAACTGACCTGCCGTATCAACCTTCAATAAATAGATTTGAATCATATCGGCAGCTATCAACAAAAAATTGTTATCTGCAAGCGGAACCATTTTTGTCACCGGACTCAAAAAATTACCGGTTAAGGCATCAGGCAAGTTGATCAACTCTTGCCAGGTTTTAAACTCGCATTCAGCACGCACCAACACATATCGACTGTATTCCTGCGTACAACTCCCACTGCTCACACGCACCGTAATTTTGTGTTCACCGGTTTCAAGCAGTTGCAAACTATCCAAGTTGGAACCCAAGGGCGAGTCGTCCAAAAACCAGGAAATTGCGCCGGGGCCTGTGTCCAGATTTTCTATATACACCCATTCACCCACCAGCACTTCGTAGTCATCCAATTCAAAATAAGCCTGAAATTCACATGAAACCTGCACCGTTTGACTGTATTCCGAGGTGCAAATTCCATTGTCTACTTGCAAGGTTATGGTGTGCGCACCCAATGCAAACAGTTGCAAACTATCCAACGATGCGCCGATATGCACGCCATCGACTAACCATGAGACTGACCCCGGGCTTGTGGTAGCTTGAATGTACACCCATTCACCGGGTGATATGGAAAGGTCGTCCAGTTGAAAATAGGCTTGCGCCGGACAGATTACTTCAAACGTAGTTTGGTAGGTTGCTACGGGACAAATGGTGGTATCCAGCGGCAAGGCTGTCAGAGTAACAACAAATACCCCTCCGGTATTGAAGGTGTAGGAAGGAGAAGTTTGTGAACTAAAAACCTGCCCATTGATACGCCATACGTAAGAAGCCGCCCCTTGACTTTCATTAGTGAATTGCACTTGTTGACCAGGTTGAACCTGGAGTGGGTTGTAAGAAAAAGCGGCAGTGACAGGGTTGAGGCATGGAAGAGAACACCCTTTGGATTTCAACAAAGGATTTCTTTTCCCATCCAAGCAAAAATTCATCCTGACAGTCTGATCGGCCGTGAAATCGTGCATACAGGAAAAGTTCCCATAATCCATGAAATTCCAGGTCATGTCGGGCTGATCGGTGGTAAACGGCCCGGAATCGGTATCCGTTGAACATGAATTTACGGATTGGTCGCAGGGGGCGCCGGCGGTGCTTTGATCGGGCGGCGTGTCGCATATTTTATCGCCCTGGAGTAAACAGTCCTGGTTGGTGCAGCCGTAATAAAAGGTATGATACAAGCTGAAATAATGCCCCAGTTCATGCACCCACAAGGCGGTGCCGTTGATATCGATACCGAAATTTCTGGCTTCTACCACTATACCATCGTCGGCGGCGCCATGATCCGTCCATTGGGTGGTGTAACCGGCCACGCTGCAATTGCCGTTGGAGTGGCATATTTCCTTCACGACCCAAATGTTGATGTAATCCTTTGGATTCCAACGAATCAGGTTTTTCAATTGGGCATCTTCCTGATTGTATTCCAGGTTAGTGAGTGGGCTGAATGTATGCGTAATTCCGTTGGTGGGCTGATTGTCGGGGGTGCGTTGAGCCAGACAAAGCCGGATTTCGGTATCGGCGCCGGTGCCTTGGAAAAACGCCCCTGAATTAGCCAGTGCCTCATTCAGCCAGTTTATGCCTTGTTGCACTTGGGCATCGCTGAGGTTTTCTACGCCGTTTTCGTGTACAATATGGACGACCACCGGCAATGTGCGCACAGCAAAACTGCCGGATTCAGTGTTGTTTGATTTTTGATGACGGAAGTTGAAAAACTGGAAAATGTCTTGTTCATACGCTTCAAGTTGATGATTCGAAGCGCCATCGGCTTGAGTCAGATTCAGAAAATACTCCTGTGCACAAAAATCAACATCGGACTGTGAAAAAGCCACGGAGGCCCAAAGCATGGGCAGGATAAATAAGTAGTTTGTGCGAGTCATTGTGTAGATGTTTGGCCAAAAATAAGGGCAAACATCAATCATAACAAACAACATTTTACATTTTGTCGCCTTGGTACTTTATGAATACCCTTACTGCGCTGGATCACCCCATCGCCAAGACGGCACTTCAAAACCCGCCAAATCCAATACCCTGTCAATGACCGTCGCCGCTATTTCTTCCGGAGTTTCAGGTTTGGAATAAAAGGATGGACAGGCTGGCAGGATGATGCCACCGGCTTCTGTGATTGTTTTCATGTTGTTGATATGAATCAGGTTCAACGGCGTTTCCCGAGGCACTAAAATCAGTTTTCTGCGCTCCTTTAACACCACATCGGCAGCCCGGGTAATCAAGTCATTGCTTACGCCGGTTGCAATTCTGCCCATCATGCCAGCTGAACAAGGACAAACAACCATAACGCCATATTTAGCTGATCCTGAAGCAAATGGCGCGTAAAAATCCCTTTTGTCGTAAAACTGAAAAGGATACAAGCCAGCATCCCATGGTCCAATTTCAAGCTCCCAGTTGACGACGGCATTATCAGACATCACTACACCCACCGCCGTGGTTTGATTCTGTAACATGCAAAGTTTATCCAGTAAAACTTTGGCATAAATCGCCCCTGAGGAACCGGTAATTGCCACCACTATTTTCATGAAAACCCAATTATTGAACCAAAAATTTCACCGTTACAAAACCGCCTTCGGCCGTTGCTCTTAAAAAGTACAAACCTTTCGCCAGGTTACTGACATTGAATGCCTGATGTTCAGAAAAAGTGACGCCCAGAGAGGAAACAAACCTGCCTTGAGCATCCAAAATATCCAGTTCAATGCCGCGGCCTGAATGGTCCAGGTTTTGCACTTGTAACAATCCATTTGCTACCGGGTTCTCCAAAACCCGAATTAATTGACGATTTGAATCGTTTTTGTCTGTAACAGCAGAGCTTTCCACACCTTTCCTCATGCCATTTCCAAAACTGGCCACCCACATTTCTCCAGGTACATGCGGGTTAAAACAAATCCGCTCCACATGCCCGAAAGGGTAGGCCTCTACCGACACCCATTCAGGCATGGCTGCACTTTTGTTGTGCGTTACCCAAATTCCCTGGGTTTCTGTGGTGAGGTACATGGTTTCCGAATCCTGTGGATCAACAGTAACGGAGCTCACCCGATGAAATTGGTCATCTGCCGTGATAGGCGACCAGGTCAATCCGCGATCAGTGGTTCTAAACAGGCGCCCCAGATCGTTTGCAGGGCCTCCCCAACCACTCCAAACACAGGCATACCAGGTGTTTTGTGAAATGTCGGTTGGATCGATGACCAAATCTTTGGTCCAAAAACGCATGTCCGGGTGATTTCGTTTTGTCCAGGTTTGCCCGCCGTTTAAACTGACAAACACGCCGCTGCTGTCGCTGAAGGTACTTCCCGAGTTGGACTTTCGGGCGCACCACGTCGATACCAGCGTTCCATCATTCAGGCAATGGATATTAAAAATGCGACCACGATTGGCCGGAGGATTAGGCAGCTTTGTCCAAACCGCCGTTGCAGGATTGGAAATTCCGTTGGCCACCCAAATGCCGCCAATTGCCGGATCGAGCGAAATGACTCCAGCATACAAACGGTCGGCATTTGCCGGGTCGGTAGTCACCCAAATCACCGGATTGTCAAAATCACGCATGATGGTCCAATCTTTGCCTTTGTTGCTTGAATAAAGTACCTGCCCGTCTTTGTATGAAGGGGCAAGTCGTTGATCGGTTATATAGGTAGTTTGATAAATATCGTGCACGGAAGAATTGGCGCCAAACCACAATGGCATGGTGTTATGCTTCACAATGCGGTACATAGTATTTAAAGCATGACCGGTATAATCGAAACTCCAGGAGACGCCTCCGTCGTTGGAGCGCACCCCTTTGATATCGGTAAAACAGCCGAACATTTCATCCTCATCAAACCAATAAACCTGCCAACAGGTGGTTTGTTCCATTCCAACACCTCGGTAATAGCGTTTTTTAGGCGTAGCGGCGCCGGCGGGGTTTTCATCTTCCGGATTCAAATAAGCTTGATGCCAGGTACTGCCGCCGTTCAATGTTTGATGAATAAAACCAAAATCTGTAAGAACGGCATGCTGGCTGTTTCGTTGATTGACAGCAAATCCGAGGGCGAAACCGCCCCACGAATACCCTAAATCGCCGCCAAAACCCTGGTAACCGGTGTAAATATTTTGATTGTTTTGACGCAGGTAAATATGTTGCCATGAATTGCCGCCATCAGAAGTTTTCATAACAATTGCTTCTTCAAATGGTGTACTGCCGGCCAGATAACAGGTATTGGGATCATTATCTGCCATAGCCAGGAATACAGCAAAATCCTGGTTGATATCAATGCCATTCATTGCCGGAGTCCACACGCCGCTTTGGTTGTCCATTTTATACACGCCACGTATGGTTTCCCAATAATTATACCCCATCGTAGTTGCCCAGACATTACCTGCATCTCCGGTCAGCGCGAAAAACCTGGTTAAATTGCCTGAACGTGCGCCGCCGAAACCAATGATTTTTTCGCCGGCAGGAATGCCACTAAAATTTGCAACTGAAAAACTTTGTCCGCCATCATGGGAGACAAGCACCCCGTCATTGGTTCCCAGCCAAATGTCATTTCCATTAAAATAAGCCCCCGAAAGAAGGATTCCAGCCCCGGAATTCGAAGCCGTATATTTTAAATTGCTTGTATTTCCGCCATCCAGAGAAACGAACAGGTGGTTATAATCCGTCCATAAGACCCGGTTTGGTTGATCATAGTCTGCAAAAATGAAGAGTTTATCTTCTCCGGGATCTTGATCGGCTGGCAGGAAATTCCAGGTGGCGCCATTGTCCAGACTTTTGGCGGGCCGCGTTGAGAAATTAACGCCGTCTGCTAGCAAAGCATACCGGATATTTGGGCTGGAGGTAAAGCATACTTTGCTGTAGGAATTGGTTGCCGCTTGCGTAAAGTGCACCACATCATAAAACTGGCCGCCGTTCAAGGTGTAATACAAAGCGCCCAGGTCGCTGGCAAAAGTCATTACCTGATCGTTAGCAGGGTGAATTGCCGGACTGAATAATGCACCTCCTCCACCTATCCCTCTGGTTACAAATGAAGTGGGTTGACAAATGGTTAGATCAGTACATACAACTAAGCCGGCTGAAAAAAGCAAAAATCGGATTGGGTTCATGGCAGAATAATTTATTTGGTAACTGGTTTGAATGGCAGAGGCCCTCCCTTCCCTTTGGCCGGCATGACTACTTATAGCGTGATAACCGGAATATTGGCAATAAAAAAGTTAGTCAATCTTCACTGCCTTTCCTACTTGCACCAACTCGCTGCCGCTTCTTACCTCCCAAAAATACAGCCCCGCTGGCAAATCAGCCGTTTTCACCTCTGTGAGCCAGTACACGAGTACATTGTTGCGCACGATGCGGCCGGTTTGGTCATAGAGGCTGAAAACGGGATTACGGAGTTGAACGCTGAGCGCCACCGAAAGATAATTGCCGAATGGATTTGGCCCAACGGAAACCAGGTTGCTTATATCAGGATTTTCCTCAGCGCCCACGGTCGATAAATCCAGGACCCGGCACAAGGTATCGCTGCCATAGGCATTGCTCACCGTGAGGCACACCTCATACACCCCCGCGTGTGCGTAAGCGTGCACAGGCGAGGTGTCCTGACTCATGGCGCCATCGCCAAAATCCCAGTGCCATGCGACGGGCTCATAATC
>JAEUUR010000305.1 GCA_016787465.1 Saprospiraceae bacterium
TCATTCATCATTCATCATTCATCATTCATCATTCATCATTAACTCATGATGTGTTTCACCTTTGGGCGGTGAGGGGTAATATCCCCGAGGCGTGCTTTTTTGGCATCTTCATAATCGGAGAAGCCGCCTTCAAAGAATACAACTTCCCCTTCGTCTTCAAATGCAAGGATGTGCGTAGCCAGGCGGTCGAGGAACCAACGGTCGTGGCTGATAATGAGTACGCATCCTGCAAAATCGTCGATGGCGTCTTCCAGTGCGCGGAGGGTATTTACATCGATATCGTTGGTAGGCTCGTCGAGCAATAAAACGTTGCCGCCATCTTTCAGGGTCATGGCCAGGTGAACGCGGTTGCGCTCACCACCGGAGCAAACACCCAGTTTCTTCTGCTGGTCGGCGCCGGTGAAATTAAACCTGGAGATATAGGCGCGGGCATTCACCGAGGTATTACCTACTTGTAAAATATCGTTGCCATCTGAAATGATCTCGTAAATGGTTTTTTCCGGCAATAAAGCTTCATGACTTTGATCAACGTAGCTGATTTTTACGGTATCACCGATACTCACCGTTCCTGCATCGGGCGTTTCTTTCCCAACTAAAATCCGGAACAAGGTTGATTTGCCGACGCCATTGGGGCCAATAATACCAACAATGGCATTTTTGGGAATATCCAAATTCAGGTTTTCAAACAAAACCCTGCCGTTGTACGATTTGCTGATGTGGTCAGTTTTGATGACATGGTCGCCAAGGCGCGGGCCATTGGGCACCCAAAGTTCCAGTTTGGCTTCTTTTTCCTTCACGTCCTCTCCGGCCATTTTATCATATGCGTTCAAACGCGCCTTTCCTTTTGCCTGACGGCCCTTGGCGCCCATCCGAACCCAATCCAACTCACGTTCCAATTGCTTGCGACGTTTATCCTCCTGTTTTTCTTCCTGGGCCAGGCGTTTTGCTTTTTGATCTAGCCAGGAAGAATAGTTGCCTTGCCACGGAATGCCTTCACCACGGTCGAGTTCCAAAATCCAACCGGCTACATTGTCTAGGAAGTAACGGTCGTGCGTTACGGCAATTACTGTACCCGGAAAACTCTGGAGGTATGCTTCCAGCCAATGAACCGATTCGGCGTCGAGGTGGTTAGTCGGCTCGTCGAGCAAAAGGATATCAGGTTGGGAGAGCAGCAAGCGGGCAAGTGCGACACGGCGTCGTTCGCCGCCGGAACAAACTTTGATGGGGCGATCGTCTTCGGGGCAACGCAATGCATCCATAAAAACGCCGATCCGGTAATCGAGTTCCCAGCCGTTGAGTTGGTCAATTTGTTCGAGCACTTCACCTTGACGTTCAATGAGTTTCATCATTTCATCGTCGTCGGTAACCACGCCGAGTTTTTCTCCGATCTCTTCGTTTTCACGTAGCAGGCTTACAATTTTTTCAGCGCCTTCTTCTACGATTTGTTTGACGGTTTTGCTTTCATCCAACTGCGGCTCCTGTGCCAGGTAACCGATTTTGTATTGTTTTTCGAATTCAATTTTGCCTTCATAGTTCTGATCCAGGCCGGCAATAATTTTTAACAACGTGGATTTTCCGGAGCCATTCAGACCCAGGACGCCAATTTTAGCGCCGTAAAAAAATGACAGCCAGATGTTTTTGAGTACTTGTTTACTCGGTGGAAAGGTTTTGTTCACACCGGACATGGAAAAGATGATCTTTTCAGACATGGAATAGGTTTGATTGATGGATGTATAAATCCCGTTTGGCAAAAATAATCCGACCTCTGCGAAACGGGCCGCAAAGGTCGGAAGAACTGGGGTATGGAACAAAAGTAATCTGTTATTTATTCGATTGCACGATGTTCCTTTTTCGTTGCGACAACCACAATAAAACCCAACCCGCCAAAAAACACAGGCCGCCCAACGGAGTTACCGGGCCAAGAACGGCAGTTGGTACAGAAATCAAATCGCGGCAGGCCAGCAAATACAACGATCCTGAAAAGCCAACCATACCTGCAACAAAAAACCAACCTGCCAATTTTAACTTGCGGTTGCCTGGCTCTTGGGCAAGTAAAAGTCCCACAACAGCCAACGCCAGTGTATGAAAAAACTGATAATGGACGCCTTTTTCGAAAATATTGACCTGGTAATCGGTCAAGAGCGGTTTTAAGCCATGTGCGCCAAATGCGCCGATACCGACAGCAAGGGCGCCGAATATGGCTGATAATTGAAGGAACTTTTTTGAAGAATTTTCCATGATGTTATTGCGGAATTAAACCCGCCCATTTTTTTACGTACAAAAGCCAGACAAAACAGGTGATCCACCCAAGCAAAATGATTTGCAAAAATCGATCGCGCAGGAGCGCGCGCGTAGGCGATTCCGTTTTGTTAAATACCAGGGTTAACTGCAGATATCGAAGAATTCCAACAACCACAAAAAACGCGGTGTAATAAATCCGATCGCTGCCAATGCGCTGTGTTACTTCCGGTGAAAAGCAGTACATCAGGTATGCCACCACCGCAACCGTAGAACATACGACCATCGACATATCCAAAAAAGGCAAGTTGTAACCCTCCAGGGATTTTCTGAAATTGGATTCTCCCATAGCTACAATGTATTCCCCCCTGCGTTTTGCCAGGCCAAGGATCAAGGCTAGCAAGAATGTCAGCACGATCAACCAATGCGATACGGCTACGCCGGTTACTGCCCCACCCGCCAACACACGAAGGATGAACCCCACGCTGATCAGGGAAATATCGATAATCGCAAAGTGTTTCAGTGAAAAGGAGTAGGCTACGTTGACCACAAAATAGATCAAACTGAAGAGCAACATTTCCCAGCTCAAAATGGCTGAAACAACGAGGCCTGAACCCAATAATGCTGTGAGCAGCATAATCGCTTGTTTAGAGCTGACTGCGCCACTGGCTACCGGGCGTTTGCATTTGTCGGGGTGCTGACGGTCCTGTTTCACATCAACCAGGTCGTTTAACACATAAACCCCGGAAGCGATCAATGAAAATGCAGCAAAGCCGATTAACGCTCGCTCAAAAATGTAGGGCTCGCTCAGGCGCGCAGCAAAAAATGCAGGTAGAAAGAGGAACAGATTTTTCACCCAGTGTTCCACCCGCATGAGCGTTAATGTTTGCCTCACGGTCATGACGCAAAGGTATGCTGTGATTCGGGAGGGCGGTTATACATTCGAATTTGATTTTTTTAATCCCGCATCAATCTTCCTGTTTTGGGAACAGCACTTCAAATAAATCGTCATCCAGGGTACTGTTTTTTGTTCCTTCCACTTTTCGGTTGGAAACCAGGAAAGCGCCTGAACCGTCCTTTTTAAGTACAAAAAAATAATCATCTGCAGTAGAATTGATATCCAAACCCGCATTTTGAACGGCCGACCATTGGTTGGAAATGCCATCGGCAAAAAACACATCCACTCCGCCCAGGGAGGGGTGGCCCATACTGCTGAACCAGAGTTGTTGGTTGAAAATATCGTAAAAAGGCGTTACCTCGTCGGCGCCGGTGTTAATTTTCTCGCCAAGGTTTAATGGAAATGAAAAGTCGAACTCATCGGAATTGAGCGGTCGCTTGCAACAATAAAGGTCGAACCCGCCGGCTCCGCCCGGACGGTTACTGGCAAAAAACAACCACTCTTCCCCGTCGAATTGACAAACATAAGGCCACAAACATGCACTGCCTTTCAGGTTTATATAATCGCGCAGGCGAGTAGGATCACCCCATTCCCCTTCGGCATTTCGTTGCAAAGCATATAAAACGCCTCCCTTTATTTGATCGAAACCACCTTTTCGCGCCTCAAGCTGTTCCTCTGTTCTGACAAAATAAAAACGCTGCGCGTCTGCTGAAAATGTGCCTGATAAAAACCCCTTTGATGCAGATTCCGGCAACCCGCTTGCCTGGACAGGAATTTGCCAAATGCCATTCTTTCTGGTACTGCGCATCAACATATTTTGGTTTTCACCCGTTCTGAAAAAATACATCAGGGTGTCGGAAAAAGGCAAGGGCGACCATTCATGTTCGGGGGTTGTAACCGGAGCTGGAATCTGGCTAGCACACCGAACGTTGGCAGAATCAAAGGTTTGATGGAAACGTTCGGCCAAAGCGCAACCGGCCAATTCGTTTTTAACCACGTGCAGCATCACCTCCATTTGAGGGCCTGCATAATTGCTCCGAACTGATTCAAAAGCTGTTTGCGCGGGCTCATACCGTGCTTGTTGTTTGAGGCAACGCGCATACCTTAACCCGGCAAATGGATATTTGGGCTGCATGGCTACCACCTGAAAGCAATTTGCCGCGTTGATATAGTCCCGGATTTGAAAATAGGCTTCTCCAGCCCGGTTCATGAGCGACAAATTGCCTTCCTTCAGTCGTCCGGCTCGCTCAAAAAGAGCGGCCGCTTCGTTTATATTCCCTTTGGCAAAGGCTTTTTCGGCTTGTTTGCTTAGGGCGCCTGCATGTTGCCCACTCAAGGGTATAGTGAGCGCACAACACAAATAAAACACAAGTTTATGCATGGTTTTGGGCAGTTAAGCTGCCGTACCACAAAAGTATATTATTCTATCGTCAGCTCAAATTCCACCCGGCGGTTGAGCTCTCTGCCTTCGGCAGTTTTGTTGTCGGAAATTGGCCGGGCCTCACCGAAACCGGCATGCCGAAGTCTTTCAGATTTGATTCCCCTGAAAAGCAAATAATCATAACATGCTTTGGCTCTTTCCTGCGACAGTTTGAAATTGCTTTCGTCATCTCCAACATCATCCGTGTGGCCGCTGATAGATAGGGTATATGCTGTGTTTTCACGCATGATTTGCACAATTTCATCCAAGATGGCATACGACTGACTTTTTAAAATGGCTTTACCTGCTTCGAACTGAACTGCTTGTGCTGCGTAGGCTAAACGATCTTTAATTTCTTTTTTAACCTCCGGGCATCCCGAATTACTTGAATTGCCTGCTTCATCCGGGCATTTATCCAGGTTGTCGGCTAAACCGTCGCCGTCTGAATCCGGGCAGCCGTTGAATTTTCCAGCTTTATCCGGGCAAGGGTCTGATTTGTCGGCTATACCGTCGCCGTCTTTGTCAGAAACAGTAAAAGTGGGCGCAGGTGCTGCGGGCGCATCCGGGCATCCATTGTTTTTGATGGTTCCTTTTTGATTGGGGCAACGGTCATCTTTGTCTGCAATGCCATCAAGGTCGGCATCCGGGCAGCCTTTAAGCGGACCGGCTTCATTCGGGCATGGATCATTTTCATCTAAAAGGCCATCGCCATCGCTGTCTTTGGATTCCGGACAACCATTGTTTGATACCGTGCCTGCCGTAGCCGGACCACGATCGTCTTTGTCCGCTACACCGTCGCCGTCTGAGTCGGGACAACCTGCCAAAGCGCCGGCTGCTGTTGGACAATCATCTTTTTCATCAGGAACGCCATCCTGGTCGGAGTCTTTCATTTCAGGGCAACCCATATTGTCTGCTATTCCTGCTTCTGTGGGGCATTTATCGTCTTTATCCGGAACGCCATCGAAGTCCGCATCCGGGCAACCGTTCCATTGGCCGGCTTCATTGGGGCATTCGTCATCTTTATCGGCTACACCGTCTTTATCGTAGTCAGGGCATCCGCCGGTGCTGAAGGTGCCTTGGTCTTCAGTACAAAGGTCTTCTGTATCTGCAATGCCATCGTTGTCTTTATCCGGGCAGCCCAATGCGGCTGCCGGGCCGGGATCATCCGGACAGCGATCGATGTCGTTGGCAACCCCATCTTTATCATTATCGTTGGAGGGCGCCTCCGGCATTGTTTTAACCGGTTGGTTTTCAGATTTATGGAGCAAATACACATACCCGAGGCCGAAATGAATGTTGTCGCGGTTGTCGTCGAGCGATTTTCGGTATTCGGCTTGCAGTTTTACAAATGCATATGGAGACACCCTGAAATGGATACCGGCGCCAAAAGGAAATTGCAAATTGCCATCGCTGAAATCTTCGAGGGAATAGCCGGCGCCACCAAAGGCAAACGGAACGATTTTGGCCTCGCTTTTCATGTTTTCTAACCTGAAAACCAGGTCTAAACTGCCCAATGTTGAATTTTCATCTTGCCCGGGCAGTTTAGCCAACCCTAATTTTAAA
>JAEUUR010000311.1 GCA_016787465.1 Saprospiraceae bacterium
AGGGCACGCCGAATTGCGCACGGGCAAAGGCGTCGAGCAAAGTGTTACCAGGGCCGGTGTCGGTGGCGAACGCCTCGGAAGGGCTACCGGAAGCAGGTAAGTAGGTGAAATTCGCAATACCCCCGATGTTTAAAAGAAAACGAGTTTCCCCAGGTTCAGTGAACAAAAAATAATCGCCGTACAGTGCCAGCGGCGCGCCTTCTCCGCCAGCTGCCAAGTGCTTTTGCCTGAAATCCGAAACAGTGATGATTCCGGTGCTTCGGGCCAGGTGGTCGCCATCGCCGATTTGAAGGGTGGCATTGGGGTAACCCGAAAGTCCGTGCAACACTCGCGGCGCATGAAATACGGTTTGACCGTGCGAAGCGAGCAAATCAACGTTGGAAGCAGGTATGCCCCATTGTTTTAAACAGGCATTGATCAAGGTAGCATGATGTTGTGCAATAACGACGTTTAACAATGTAAGGTGTTGAAAATCAATTTCTTTTTTTGCAAACACCTTTCGGATTTCCGTTTTTAAATCGGCATCGTACGGAACGGTTTCAAATTTCAACACCTCAACCCGGGTATCCATGCCTGCGCCTTTGAACCTGCACAAGGCAATGTCTAACCCATCCAAAGAGGTGCCCGACATAAGCCCGATAATAGTTCGTTCCTGCTTTTGAGCCAAAGAGGCAAGTGCAAGCATGTGATGTTTCATGCCGTAAAGATACCCTTGAAGTTTCGAAATAAGATTTGAATCAATTGGCGATTCTTTCTGATAAACTTGCCATTTTTGTCAGATCATTTCAAGTAACCATTGCCATGAACAACATCTCCATTTTCGCGGGTCTGCTGTGTTCCGCCACCCTGTTTTGCGCCTGTGAAACTCAACAACAAGATCCATCTGCCATGAAAAAAGAAGCGCCGGAAAAATTGCCCTATTCCCTTGCCATTCATGGCGGAGCGGGAACGATTTCGCGCGCCAAAATGACGCCTGAAAAAGAAGCAGCTTATCATGCGGCACTGGATTCGGCCCTCACCATTGGGGAAACGATTTTGAAAAACGGCGGTACGGCGCTCGATGCTGTTGAAAAGACAATCACATTCCTGGAGGATTGTCCGCTGTTCAATGCAGGCCGCGGCGCGGTGTTTACCCATGAAGGAAAAAACGAACTTGATGCTAGTATCATGGATGGAATCACTCAAAAAGCCGGTGCAGTTGGAGGGGTAACAACCGTCAAAAATCCGATCAAACTGGCCAGGGCTGTCATGGATCAATCGCCACATGTATTTCTCGCGGGCCGGGGGGCAGAGCAATTTGCGGCGGAAAAAGGCATTGAACTGATTGATCCAAAGTGGTTCTACACGGAAGAAAGGTGGAACACCCTGCAGGAAATGCTGGAGGAGGAAAAGAAGAAGGGCCCAACCGGCGATTTAGGGCCGGTAGCTAACCCCGATTACAAGTTTGGTACAGTAGGGTGTGTAGCGCTGGACCGGCAAGGCAATCTGGCAGCAGGTACTTCCACGGGCGGAATGACCAACAAACGCTGGAACCGACTGGGCGATGCGCCGGTCATTGGCGCGGGCACCTATGCATCAAATGATGCCTGTGCGATATCCTGCACGGGGCATGGCGAGTTTTTTATCAGGTATGCTGTGGCGCACGACGTGTGGGCACGAATGGTGTACAAAGGCGAATCGCTGGAAACCGCAGCCGGATTTGTAGTCAAGATAATACTGGTGGAAAAGGGTGGGGAAGGAGCCCTGATCGCCGTGGATAAAAACGGACAAATTTCTATGCCGATTAATTCGGAAGGTATGTATCGGGGTAT